>NZ_BMPF01000008.1 GCF_014647455.2 Halarchaeum grantii
TTTCGACTTTACTACCCTCGAGCGACAGCTGTGTCGTTCGGGGGTGGTTTGCATTCCTCCGAGCGGTAGCTGTCGCGATTCGTGGGGTGGCTATTACTGTCTGCCGTGTGAAGCGTGTCTCGATGGCTCCGAACGCGACGTTCGAGTTGTATCGGGATGCCGCAGACGAGTGGCGGTGGCGACTCGTCGCGACGAACGGGAACATCATCGCGGATAGCGGGGAGGGGTATCGCTCGAAGCAGGGTGCGGAGCGCGGTATCGCGAGCGTGAAACGCACGGCCCCCGACGCCGATATCGAGGAGGTCGGGGACGAGTGAGGGGCGGTTGCGGGACGCGTGTTCGCAGCCGCGAGCCACGCTGTCGCTCGCGTCGGCCGTGCGTCCCGCCCAGCACCGTATTTTGCACGTACAGCCCTCGATAGGGTGGATATCGACGACGTCGGCGATATCTTGTGAATTATGGGTGATCAGGTTGTCTGGTCAGAGTGAACGAATGCGCTCTTGGGTCCGTCATCCGTTGGTCGCGGTCGGTTTCGCGCTCGCCGTCACACTCCCGTGGATCGGGTTAGTGCTCTCGGCCGGAGGGTACAGCGCGATTCATCCGGGTGAGAACATTTCGGCTGTCATGGCTGTCGCCGTCGCGGGGGTCGCGATCCTCGGTGGGGCGTTCTTGCTGGCGTGGGCGGCGGAGATCGCGGAGAAGGACGTTCCGCGCGCGTTCGCGATCGCGGTGTTGGCGGTGTTGGCGGTCGCGCCGGAGTACGCGGTGGACGCGCTGTATGCGTGGCGCGCCGGTGCGGGGGACGCCCAGGCCGCGAATCTGGCAGTCGCGAACATGACGGGGGCGAACCGCATCCTCATCGGACTCGGGTGGGCGGGAATCGCGCTGTTCAGCATCTATCGCGCGACGCGGACGTCGGATCCGGCGATACGGCGCCGCGAGGGGACGCTCACGGACGCCGTGACGCTCGATCGGGACATCTCCATCGAGATCACGTTCCTGCTCGCGGCGACTGCGTTCGCGTTCTTCGTCCCGCTGAATGGCGGTATCGGCCCGCTCGACACGCTCTTTCTGGTGGGTCTCTACGTCTGCTATCTCGTCGTGGTGGTTCGCGGTGACGTGGAGGAACCGGAGGCACACGTGGGGGTCCCGGCGTACTTCCAAGGTCTCGCGAGGGTGCCGCGGGTGCTCTTCGTTCTCGCGGGATTCGCGTTCTCGGGTGCGATAATCTTCACTGCGGTGCATCCGTTCGCGGAGGGCCTGGAGACGCTCGGCCTCCAGTACGGTATTCCGGAGTTCTTCATGATCCAGTGGGTCGCACCGCTCGCCTCGGAGAGTCCGGAGCTCGTCATCGTGGCGTATCTGGTGAATAAGGCTCGCTCGACGGCCGGGTTCAACGCGCTGATATCCTCGAAGCTGAACCAGTGGACGCTGCTGATCGGCACGCTCGCGGTGGTCTACTCGATTTCGGCGGGAGCGATCGGAACGCTGCCGTTCGACGGGAAGCAGGCGGCGGAGATCTGGATCACGGCCGCGCAGAGCCTCTTCGCGGTGGCGATCCTGACGAACTTCGAGATCAGCGTCCGTGAGGCGCTCGTGCTCTTCGGGTTGTTCGCCTCACAGGTGCTCGCGGAGTTCTACGTGATTCGGACGTACGCGGAGCCGACGGCGACGTCGATCAGCGTCACGATCCTCTACGCGTACACGGCGCTCTATCTCGTGCTCGCGGTGTGGCTGTTCGTGAAGCGTCGGGAGAGCGTCCAGCGCCTCCTCCGGCGAACGCTCTCGGACGTTCGGGGGGCGTTCAGTTCGAGTGGCCGGCCGGAGCACTCCGAGTGAGGCGTGGGTGGACTGCGGTGGGCGTCGTGGCGTTTCGCGTTCCCCGTGGTCGGTCGATGGGCTGGCTTCGGGACCAGCGTCGCGTCTCGAGCGAGGCGTCCGCGCGCCTCGCTCATTCGGCTTCTTCGTCGTCGGCCATCCAGCGCTGGCCGTAGGAGCGGTAGCCGTCGAACTCGCCCTGCGTGATCTCGCGCTCGATCTCTTCGCGGGTTTCGGGGGTGATACGGACGAGGTGGCAGATGGGGTGGCCGGGGAGCGCGACGGGGTTCTCGAGGACGCCGACGATGAGGCCGGTGAACGGCGCTTCGACGACGTGTTCTTCGTCCTTGAAATGGTCGGAGATCGTGCAGATGGGGTCGCCTTCGTGGACGAGCGGGCTGGGCCCCCACTGCATCTCGACGAGGCCGCCGGTGTCGGCGCGGATCCAGCGTTTCTCTTCGGTGGGACCCATTACTTTCCGCCACGATGGCTCGCTCACGTCGCCGTCGGGGTAGACGCCGTAGTCGGCGAGGACGTTCTCGACGCCGTCGAGGGCTTTTTCGATGAGTGCGGGTTGGAAGCGGTGGGCTTTGCCCATCTCGATGGTTATCGTGGGGGTACCGTTCCGGGTGGCGACGGCGCGTAGCGACCCGTCGTCGCCTTCGCCGGAGAGGATGACGTTGGTGCCGAAGACTTCGGCGAGATGCTCGACGTCGGGGTTGCCGACGTCGGCGCGCGCGTGGTACATGGTGGTGCGGTTGCGCGTAGAGGTGTGGAAGTCGAGGCCGAGGTCGCATTTGCTGATGAACTGCTGGTAGACGTGGTGAGCCATGCGCCCGGCGGTGTTGGAGCGTTCCTTCCCGGGGAAGGAGCGATTGAGGTCTTGGTCGTAGATGGGGAGGTAGCGCTGTTGGGCCTGATAGCCCGGGACGTTGACGACGTGCAGGAGGACGAGGGTGCCGTGGATCTCGTGCGGTGTGTAGCGGTCGGCGACTTCTTGGAGGACTTTGACGCCGTTGAGCTCGTCGCCGTGGACGGCGGCGGTCATGACGACGTGGGGGCCGTCGTGTTCGCCGTTGATGACGGTGACGGGGATTTCGACGGCGTCACCGAGGTAGGTCTCGCCGACTTCGTAGCGGAACTGTCGTTTCTCGCCGGGATCGACGGCGGCGTCGTACTGGAAGGACTCGGGGTCGGTCTCGCTCATGTGTCGAGATAGGGCGCTCCCTGCATTAGTCTCGCTGCCCGTGCGGTCGATCCGGCGAGTCGTCGGGTGGGGGGATGACGGTTTCGTCGAGGCGCTGGAGGACGTCCGCGCTGACGACGTCGAGGAGGGTGGCGGCTTCCTCGTCGGGGTCGTCGATATGGAGGACGCCGTCGAGGAAGCGCCGGAGGGTCTCGTACTCCTCGTGGAGGGCGGCGGGCGAGCGCTCGACGGCGTCGGCGAGCGCGCCGGTTCCGACGCGCTCGTCTGGGTCGTCGGTGAGCCGATAGACGGCGCGCAGGTAGTGGTGTGCGTCCACGGGGAGTCACGTCCGGTGGATGGATTCGGGAATCGTTTGGTCGGGCATCGCTATCCGGAATCACCGCTGTGGGTAGTGGCCGGTGGGCCGGCGGCGGGGCTGTCGCGGCGGGTGCGTGGTCGGCCGTGTCGGTCGCTTCTCGCCATGGGATTTAGGCTAGCCTAATACTGTATAACTCCTTCGGGTTTTAGGCCACCCTAAAAATGTCCGTGTCCGGCCGGCTGTGAAAACGAGCGAGGCAGGCCGTTTGGCAAAGCGCTATCAGGTTCTCCACGAAACAGTCACGTATGGACACACTCCTCTTCGGTGCGAGCGGTCGAATCGGCCAGCGCGTCGCGACCGAACTGCTCTCTCGCGGCCACCGTGTTACCGGTGTCTCCCGGTCGGGAAGCGTCGACGGTGTCGAGGACGAGGACTTCGTCGCCGTCGCCGGTGACGCGCGCGACGCCGACGACGTGACGAAACTCGCGACGGGCCACGATGCCGTCGCGTCCGCGCTCGGGCCGAGCGGCGAGGAGGACCCGGCCGTCCTGCCGGAGATGATGGCCACCGTCGTCGAGGGCATGGAGCGGGCGGGCGTCGAGCGCCTCGTCTGGACGGGCGGCGCCGGCGGCCTCAAGGTCGGCCCCGACACTCGCCTCGTCGAGACCGACGAGTTCCCCGAGGAGTGGGAGGCACTCGCGCGCGAGGCCATCGACGCCTACGACGTCCTCGAAGCCGAGGGCGACGACCTCCGCTGGACGTACCTCGCCCCGGCCGCGATGATCGAACCCGGCGAGCGAACCGGCGACTACCGGACCGCCGCGGGCGAACTCGTCGCCGACGAGGACGGCGAGAGCTACATCTCGATGGAGGACTTCGCGGTCGCGCTCGCCGACGAACTCGAGGAGGGCAACGCGATTCACACCTACCTCGGCACCGGCTACTGAGAGCGGACACCGCGAGGAAAGATCCGCAATCCGGTTTTTCGCGACAGCGCGAGAGACCCAGCGACGTGACGGGCGTCGACCGCCGCGTCAGTCCTCCTCGGGCGTGAGTCCCTCACGGATTCCGCGAACGATGGCCTCCAAGTCCTCGGAGTCGGCGTCGATGTCGAGGTCGAGCGAGAGGGCGTGTGGCTGTGTCGCCGGTTCGGAACCGTCGGTGCCGCCGTCGTCCCCGGACGCCCGCTGTGCGACGGCCTGTGCCCGCTCGGCGGCCTCACGCGCGTCGCGTGCCGCCTCCTTGGCCTCGACGGCGGCCTCCGCGACGGCTTCGACGAGTTCTTCGGTCGACTCGACGTCCGCGAACTCCTCGACGGCCGGTCCCTCCCCGCCACCGCCGGATTCTTCGTCGGGGCTCTCATCGGCCGCTGCCTCGTCGGCCGCCGCTTCGCCCTCGGTGGCCGCCTCTGAAGCGGCCTCCGCTTCCGCAGCGCCCTCTCCTTCGGCGGTCTCACCGCCCTCCTCGGCCTCTTCGCCGGACCCAGCTGCTTCCCCGGTCTCGTCTTCGGCTCCCTCGGTGGCCGCTTCGTCCTCGGCCTCTCCCTCGTCCGCGTCGCTGACGTCGATGGTGATGCTGGGGCCGGACTCGATGTCGATGTGGACGGTTTCGTCGTCCTCGCCCAGCGATATCGTCCCGCCGTCGGTCATCGGGCTCTCGACGCCGCCGTCGGTTTCGAGGTCGGAGTCATCCGGCGACGACCCCTCTCCGGTTTCGAGTCGGACGCCCTCGGGGAGGTCGACGTCCGCGACGTCGACGTCGCGGTCGACGCGAATCTCGGCGCCGGAGTCCTCCCCGACGTCGATGGTGAGGCCGGGTTCGCCGTCGAACGTGATCTCTATCTCGCCGTCGTCACCCACGAGCTCTCGCGTCATCTCCTCGGCGGCCCGTTCGACGTCGTCCGCCGTCCCGTTCGTCGCCTCAGCGAGCGCTCGCTCCGCGAACTCGCCCGACTCCGAGTGCTCGTCGCCATCGCTCGCGGTCTCGGCGTCCGCGGCCGCGGCTTCATCGGGTGCCGGTTCCTCGACGGCCGATTCGGCACCGTCCGCCGCCTGTGCCGCCGTCTCCTCGCGCTCCTCGCTGTCCTCCGGCGTGACGCCCGCCGTCGCGGTGATTCCGCGCTCGGCGTACTGGGCGATGTCCTCGACCGCCTCGGCGGCGTCCGCGGCCGTTTCGGCCGCCCGCTCCACCTCGTCTGCCGTTTCCTCCACGACATCGTGCGCCGTTTCCTCGGCGGTCTCCCGAGCGATTTCCTCCGCCACGTCCTGTGCGACGCCGCCGGCGCGGCGTTGGGCGGCCTCTTCGGCAACCTCCCGGGCGGCGGCCTCGGCCGTCTCGCGGGCGGTCGACTGCGCGACCTCGCTGGCGACGTCCCGGGCCTCCCGCGCTGCGACCTCCTCGGCGACCTCGCGCGCGGCCGCCTGTGCCGTCTCCTCGACGGCCTCGCTATCGACGGCTTCCGCGACCTCGTTCGCCGTTTTCGCGGCGTCTTCGGCCGTTTCGGCCGCCTCTTCGACGTCGTCGGCCGTTCCCTCGACGACACGTTCGGCCGTCTCCGTGGCGACGTCCTCGGCGACGTTGCGGGCCGTCTGCTCGGCGGCCTCGGTGGCCGCTTCGTGCGCGACGTCGCGCGCCGCTTCCGCCACCGTCCGCTCGGCCACGTCCTCGATGGTCCGCTCGAGCGTTTCGAGCGCCTCCGGTGGCTCTGTGGCCGTCGCCTCCGCCCCGCCGGCCCCCTCGGCCTCGGTCGCTTCTTCGTCGACGGCCTCGCCGGGCCCCGTATCGCCCTCGCCCGACTCGACCTCGCGCTCGGGGAGGCGGTAGCGGCCGTCCGCGTCGCGCTCGAGGAGGCCCGCCCACTCGTAGAGGTCGAGGAGCGTCCCGATGCCGGTGTCCACGCGACTCGTCTCGAGGTCGTGCTCGGCGAGGTCGGCGACGATAGGTGCGAGGACCCCCTCGTCCATCGGGTTCCCTTCGAGGACGCCCCGGACGTCCTCTGTGAGCGCCCAGTCCCGGAGGAGCTCGCGCGCTCGCGCACTCGCGACCTCCTCGTCTCCGTCGCGCAGCGCCGCTGCCAGCTCCTCGCCAGCGTCGGTCAGGCGGTGTTTCTGCCGATGCGGTTCGAGCACGCCGATCTCCTCGAGGAACCGGGTCTGCCGTCCGACGGCGTCGCTAACGCTCGTTTCCTCCTCGACGTCCGACGTGTACTGTGGCTCCTCGTCGGCCCCGACCGCTCCCCAACCGGCGATGACCTCCTGAAGCGTGTCGAGGCTGACACCCTTCGGGATGTGGTGTCCGGACATGAGTGATAGGTTCGGTGAAACTACGCAAAAATGATGTGGCCGTCCGACGCCGCGAGGTGTGTGTCGGCCGCGACCGGCCGCCGCGGAGGCGACGCGCTCTCCGACGACTATCGCGTCCGCGTCAGAACGGGTAGTCGCGCGCGTCGTGCTGGATGCTGATCCACTTCGTCTCCGTCACCTCGTCGAGGAAGGCGTCGCTGTTGTAGTGGCCCATGCCGGAGGCGCCGATGCCGCTGAAGGGGACGTGGGCCTCGTCGTTGATGGGCTGGTCGTTGATGTGGACGTTCCCGGTCTCCATGCGGTCGGCGATGTCCTTCGCGACCTCGAGGTCGCCAGCGTGGACGGCGCCGGAGAGGCCGAACTCGGTGTCGTTCGCGAGCTCGACGGCCTCGTCGACGTCGCTGAAGGGGATGACGGGCGCGATGGGGCCGAAGTGCTCGTTCGCGGCGGCGGGCATGTCGTTCGTGACGCCCGAGAGCACGGTCGGCTTCACGACGAGCGAGTCCTCGACGCCGTCGAGGTCCTTCGTCTCGCCGCCGGTTTCGAGCGTCGCGCCGGCCTCGACGGTGTCCGCGACGTAGTCGAGCATCTCGTCGCGCTGGCTCTCGCTGATTATCGGGCCGACGACGGTGTCGCCGTCGTGCGCGCTCCCGACGGGGAGCTCCTCGGCGCGCTCGGTGAGGCGCTCGACGTATTCGTCGTAGACGTCCTCGTGGACGATGTGGCGATTGATGGAGATGCAGACCTGGCCCTGGTGGACGAACGAGCCGAAGGTCGCGCCGTCGATGGCGCGGTCGAGGTCGGCGTCAGCGGTGACGACGTGCGCGTTGTTGCCGCCGAGCTCCATCGCGGGCACCGCGAGGTTCTGCGCGGCGAGGCCGGCGACGTGCTGGCCGACCTCGGTCGAGCCGGTGAACGCGACGACGTCGCTCTCCGGGTGGGAGGCGACGCGGTCACCGATGTCGGAGCCCTTCCCGGTGACGACGTTGATGACGCCGTCGGGGAGGTCGGTCTCCTCGAAGAGCTTCGCGAAGAGCAACCCGCCCGAGACGGGGGAGTTCGTGGAGGGCTTGAGCACCACCGCGTTGCCGGCGGCGATGGCGGGCGCGACGGCGCGCATCGAGAGGTTCAGCGGGAAGTTCCACGGTGAGATGACGGTGACGACGCCCTTCGGGCCGCGCTGGAGGACGTTCTCCTTCCCGGGGATGTTGGAGGCGGCGTGCTCGCCCTTCAGGCGTCGGGGGAGCGTCGCGGCCTCGCTCGCGTGGTCGCTCGCGATCTGGATGGACGTCTCGCCCATGATGCGCGAGCCGCCGACCTCGTGTTCGAGGACCTCGATGATCTCCTCCTCGTGCTCGTGGAGGGCGTCGTGGAACTGCTCGATGACGGCTTGACGCTGTGCGGGCGGGGCCTCCGCCCACTCGTCTTGGGCGTCGGCGGCGACCTCGTAGGCGCGGTCGACGTCGGCCTCGGTCGCGGCCGCGACCTCGGTGACGGTCTCGCGCGTCGAGGGGTCGTCGACGGGGATGGTCTCGCCGCTCTCGCTCGGCGTCCACTCGCCGTCGATGTAGAGCTCGTCCCAGTCGGCGTCGGGTGCGATTTCGCTCATCTCTACGTGACCGAACGGCCCATTCACGGAAAAGGTGCGAGGTGGAAGCACACGCCACCGATACACACGACGCGGCGAGGAGCACCGATACTCCGGTATTCGGGTGTGTCAGCGACATCACCCGGGAGACGTAGGCTTTTGTCGCGCCGTCGGCCACCTGCGGGCATGGACGAACGACCCCTCGGCAGCACCGGCATGGACGTCACGGAAGTCGGCCTCGGCACGTGGAACGTCGGCCCCGTCTGGGGCGACGTCACGGACGAGGCGGCCCGCGAGGCGATTCGGACGGCGCTCGACGCGGGGTCGAACTTCCTCGACACCGCGGAAGTGTACGGCGACGGGCGCGCCGAGCGCCTCATCGGCGACGTCCTCGACGAACGGGATAGCGGCGACGAGCGCGTCTACGTGGCGACGAAGGCCGCACCGGACGCGGACGAACGGCACTCCGAGAGCGGCCTCCGTGAGTCCGTTCGCGGGTCACGCGAGCGCCTCGGCGTCGACACGCTCGACCTCGTCCAGCTCCACTGCCCGGAGACGGCGGCGTTCTACGAGCCGGAGACGTTCGCGGTCCTCGAGGATCTCAAGGCGGAGGGCGAAATCGCACACGCCGGCGTCTCCGTCGAGCGCGTCGAGGAGGCGCTGAAGGCCATCGAGTACGACGTCGTCGAGTCCGTCCAGATCATCTTCAACCCGCTCCGCCAGCGGCCCGCCGAGCGCTTCTTCGAGCGCGCGAAACGTGCGGACGTCGGCGTCATCGTGCGCGTCCCCCTCGCCTCCGGGCTGCTCGCGGACGCCTTCGACGGCGCCGAGGACTTCGAGGAGGACGACCACCGGCACGCGGCCGCGACCGAGGGCGTCGAGGCGGGCGTCGGCCGGAAGGGCGGCGAGACGTTCGCGGGCGCCCCCTTCGACGCCGGCCTCGCCGCCGTCGACGACATGCGACGCCTCGTCCCCGAGGAGGCGACGATGGCGCAGTTCACACTCCGGTGGATCCTCGACCACGACGCGGTGTCGACCGTCATCCCGGGGAGCACGTCGTCCGAGCACGTCGCGCAGAACGTCGCAGCCGCCGACCTCGACCCGCTCAGTCACGAGACGCACGGCGCGGTCCGCGACGCCTATGAGGCGCACGTGAAGGAGTACGTCCACCACCGCTGGTAGGCGCGGCCGAAGATTGAGGGGGCGCGCTCGCACACGTCCGCGTGTGTCCGCGCCCTCCACGCCGGACGACGACCGCGATGCGTCGTCAGACGACCACGACCCAGCATCGCCCGCCGACCACACGCCGGAGTCGCGCCCGGACCCCTCGAGTTCCACTCACTCCCCGGATCCGCCCGACGGCCGGCTCTCGCGCGCGCTCGAGACAACGCGACGCTCGCTCCCCCTCGCAGTCCTCCCCTTCCTCGCGTCCGTGCTCGCGCCCGCGAAGGTCGCGACCGTGCTCTCCTCGACGATGGACGCCGGCGTGACGTTCTCGTTCCCGTCCGGGCTGCCGACGCTCTGGTCGTTCGTGCAGGCGAACGGCATCACGCTCTCCGGCCCGGGCGGTCTCGCGCTCGCGACGTGGCTCCCGCTCGCCGCCGTCGGCCTGCTCGTCTCCGCCGTCCTCGAGGCGGCGTTCGTCGGCGGCATCTCGAACCGCGTCGACGGCGAGGACGCGTCGCTCGCGGCGAACGCACGGCGCTACGGGCCCCGGATGGTCGGCGTGAACCTCGTTCGGTTCGCCGTCGTCCTCGTGGCGCTCCCGTTCGCGCTCCTCGGTCCACTCGTCCTCCTGCCCGTTCTCGTCCTCGGCTACCTCACCTACGGACTGCCGTTCGTCCTCGTCGTCGAGGACGTCGGTGTCGGCGCAGCGCTCTCCCGGTCGGTCTCCGACGCGGTCGCCGGCGGGGCGTACGCGCGGTTCGGCGTCGCGTACCTCCTCGCGATGCTCGTTCCGTCCTTCGTGCTGACGGTGGTGGTCTACGGGTCGGGACTCCTCGGCGTCGTTCTCGGGGCGGCACTGGTCGCCGTGCCCGCCGTCTTCGTCGTCGCGTACGGCGTCCTCGTCTTCCGCGCACTCGCGTCGCCGAACGGGGCGCCGTGAGTCACTGAGAGTATTCGACGATTGACGACCCATCTGTTCGACAAACTTTACTACACATCCAGTTAGCACACTTTTATACCCTATTTTCGCCATCTGTCTACATGATGCCACGGCAGACGTCGGCGACGGAGCAGTTTGTCGCCTCGCTCCCCGACCCGGAGCGGGCCGATAACGTGGTGTACAACCCCACGACCGACGAGCTTCGGGCGTACTCCGAGCACCTCGAGACGACGACGGAGTTCGGCTCGCCGTCCTACGTCAGCG
This sequence comes from Halarchaeum grantii, assembly GCF_014647455.2. Lineage (NCBI taxonomy): Archaea > Methanobacteriati > Methanobacteriota > Halobacteria > Halobacteriales > Halobacteriaceae > Halarchaeum > Halarchaeum grantii. The sequence continues at coordinate 10,585 of NZ_BMPF01000008.1, forward strand.
AGGACCGCTCGCGGAAGTCCGAGCAGACGAAGAACACGGTCGACGACGCGTTCGACGACGCCGACGAGGCGCTCGTCGCGGACGTCACCGACGCCGCGTCCGAGACCGACCTCGTCTGCGTCGACCGGCGGGTCGGACGCCACCCCGAGCACTCCTACGTCTGTCGCTACTACGTTCCCGAGGAGTACGGCCGCATCGCGCTCAGCCTCTGCAAGCTCCTCGAGCCCGCGCCCGAGGGCGCCGAGCCGGACTTCTACACCGTCCAGCTCCCCGACTGGGAGGAGACGGGTATTCGTGTTCTTCCCGACGCCGGCTACACCGTCGTCGCGGGCAGCGACTACACGGGCGAGGCGAAGAAGTCCTTCCTCCGGCTCTTCATGCTCGAGGCGAAGCGCGCTGGCGGCCTCGGCCTGCACGCCGGCAGCAAGCGCGTCACCCTCGAGACCGAGGACGGCGACCTCACGGACGTCGGCCAGCTCTTCCTCGGGCTCTCGGGCACCGGGAAGTCGACGCTCACCGCACACGACCTCTGGCTCGACGAGCCCGAGGACGCGACGATGCTTCAGGACGACGTCTGCGCGCTCCTCCCGGACGGGAGCGTCGCCGGCAGCGAGGGCGAGGGTCTCTTCGTGAAGACGTACGGCCTCGACCCCGAGACCGAGCCCGCGATGTACGACGCCGTCACCGACGAGACGGCGGTCCTCGAGAACGTCGACGTCGACGCGGACGGCACCGTCGACTTCGACAGCGACAAGTACACGACGAACGGCCGCGCGGTCATCGAGCGCGACCAGCTGTCCTCGGCGGGCGAGGAGATCGACCTGCCGGGCGTCGACCAGATCTTCTTCATCACGCGCAACCCCGCGATGCCGCCGGTCGCGAAGCTCACCCCCGAGGAGGCCGCCGTCGCGTTCATGCTCGGTGAGTCCGTCCAGACGAGCGCGGGCGACCCGAGCGCGGCCGGCGAGTCCATCCGCGTCGTCGGCACGAACCCGTTCATCGTCGGCTCCGAGGGCGAGGAGGGCAATCGCTTCCGCGACCTCATCGCGGACCTCGACGTGGACTGCTACGTCCTCAACACCGGCCGCGTCGGCACGCGCGACGTCGGCGTCGACGACACCATCACGCTGCTGCGCGCGATCTCGCGCGGCAGCGTCTCGTGGACGCACGACGACGCCACCGACCTCACCGTCCCCCGCGACGTCCCCGGGATGGACGTGAGCGAGTTCGACGTTGCCGCGAACCTCCCCGACCACGAGGCCGAGCTCTCGACCCTCCGCGCCGAGCGCGAAGCCTACCTCGAGCGCTTCGACGCCCTCGACGACGACATCACCGACGCGCGCTACTGACCCACCACTCGTCCCCCGCATTCCGTTTTTCCGGCCGTCTCCGAGTCACTTTCCCGCCAGCGACGCGGACCCCCGCGCTCGCGGGTCGGCCGCGACGTCTGACCGCGTTCCACAACGCACTTGTACGCGGGTGTCTTAGATGGTTGTAGATACTTCTTATTTTAAATTGTGTCCTCAACTAGAGGTCACGATTCTATTCGGTGACGTCTCGGGCCGTTCGCGCGCGACGAGCGTGGGGCGGCGGTCAAGGCCGCCGCGTCCGCCGACCGGTCAGCGGTTGTCGTACTTCCAGGAATCGATCGGGACCTGTCCGCCGTCGACGCGGAGCTCGTGGCCGTTGACGTAGTCGCTGGCGGGGGTGGCGAGGAAGGTGACGGCGTCGGCGATCTCTTCGGGTTGAGCGAACCGGTCGAACGGGTTGAGGTCGCGGATCTGCTCCTTCGTGCGCTCGGAGAACCCCTCGACCATTCGGGTGTCGACCCAGCCGGGCGCGACGGCGTTCACGCGCACGCCTTCGCGCCCGAGTTCGAGCGCGAGGCTCTTCGTGAGGCCGAGGAGGCTGAACTTCCCGACGTCGTACTCGGGGCTCATCCCGACACCGTTCTTCGTGTGGATCGAGGTGATGTTGATGATCTTCCCGTAGCCCTGTTCGACCATGTCGTCGACGACGGCGTCGGTGCAGTTGAGACTCCCCCAGAAATGGACGTCGAGGTTCAACTCGAAGCGACCGTTGTCCTCCCTCTCGAGGAACGGGCCCGCGTCGCCGACGCCGGCGTTGTTGACGAGGACATCGATAGTCCCGACTTCGCCGGTCGCCTCCTCGACCATCGCCGTCACTTCGTCCTCCTCGGAGACGTCGGCGGTGACGGCGACGGCGTCGCCGCCGGCCTCGCGTATCTCCTCGGCGGTCCGCTCGGCGGGATCCGCTTCCAGGTCGTTCACGACGACGGTCGCACCGTGCTCAGCCAACTGCGTCGCTATCGCGCGGCCGTTCCCACGGCCCGCGCCGGTCACGAGCGCCGTTCGGTCGCTGAGGTCTGTGTTCAGCATGCACGCACACCCTCGTCTCCTCACTATTTAATCGTGTAGGTTTAGCGATGGCGAACGGACGCCGCTCCCAGACGGCCCGACCGGACCGGTTCGTCTCCCGTCTCACTCGGGGATTACACGCATAACCGTGTAAACAGCCGACTGGGTTCGGCATCGCTAAACGCGAACCCGTGCCCTCAGTCCGTCTCCTCGATGGCGATCTCGATCCGCTTCACCGTGCTCAACAGCAGCCCCGTGACGTCTTCCTCGAGTCGGCGGCCGGTCAGGTGGCGGGCGTCGCCGGACACCTCGACGACGAGCGTGGGATCGGTGTCCGCGTCCACGACGGTCGCGACCCCCCGGAAGTTCTCGCCGTGTTCGGCCTTGCCAAACAAAATGCCGTTCTCGCGCGCCCGCGACACCGACTCCTCGACGGCCGCCGCATCCGGGACGTCCTCGATCAGCGCCGACACGTCGTCGTCGTCCCACCGGGAGAGCGCCACACACCCCGCGACCGTCTCGTGAATCGGGAAGCGGTCGCCGATGTCGAACCACCGGTCGGCGCGGTTCCCGTACGCGAGCGCACAGACCGTGTGTTCGTCCTCGATGGCGAGCAAACTCACGGATTCACCCGTCGCCGCCTGTAGTTCGGTGAGTTCGTCCTCGATAGCGGCGAGGGCAGGGACGCGCTCGCGCGCCCGTCGACCGAGGGCGAGAAAGCGCATTCCGAGCGTGTACTCCCCGTCGCTTCGGGTGACGTACCCCATCGCCTCGAGCGTCGAGAGGTGGTTGTACGCCGTCGCCTTCGAGACGTCGACGCGGTCGGCGAGCGCGGTGACACCGAGCGTACCGGCGTGCTCTAACTCCTCGAGAATCGCGAACGACCGCCGTGTCGCCTTCACCGGGTGTCGTGGGTCGCGTGCCATGGTCCCCTGTTGGCGAGCGTGCACCTAAATCTGTTCACCGATACAAAACGCGTTCGACGGGGTCGCGACCCCGGATGGCCGAAGATATTTACGGACCCTCGCTAGTCGGTCACGTACAATGAGGAGCGTCCTCCTGACGGACACGAACACCTTCGAGCACGTCACTCGCGAACGCCCCGACCCCGACCCGGACGAAGCGCTCGTCCGCGTCACGGACGTCGGCATCTGCGGGTCGGACGTCCACTACTACGAACACGGTCGGATCGGCGACCACGTCGTCGAAGACCCCCTCGTCCTCGGCCACGAGAGCGCGGGCGTCGTCGACGCCGTCGGCGCCGACGTCGAGGGCCTCACGGCGGGTGATCGCGTCGCCATCGAACCGGGTGTCCCCTGCCGGCGCTGTCGGTTCTGCACGCGCGGCGACTACCACCTCTGCCCGGACGTGTCGTTCATGGCGACGCCGCCGGTCGACGGCGCGTTCGCCGAGTACGTCGCGTGGCCGGCCGACTACTGCCATCCGCTCCCCGAGTCGGTGTCGACACGCGAGGGCGCGCTCTGCGAACCCCTCAGCGTCGCCCTCCACGCCGCGGAGCGCGGGGATGTCGGCGTCGGCGACACCGTTCTCGTCACGGGCGCCGGCCCGATCGGCCTGCTCGTCGCCGAAGCCGTCCGCGCCGCCGGCGCGACGGACGTCGTCGTCACCGACGTCGTCCCGGAGAAACTCGCCCGCGCGGAGGCGCGCGGCGCCGACGCCACGGTGAACGTCGCCGAGGAGGACCTCGAAGCGCGCGTCCGAACGTACACCGACGGCGACGGCGTGGACGTCGCCATCGAGGCGTCCGGCGCCGAACCCGCCGTCGCTGCCCTCCCGGACGTCGTCCGCCGCGGCGGGACGGCCGTCCTCGTCGGCCTCCCCACGGTCGAGGAGGTGCCGTTCGACGTCCACGCGGTCATCGACGGCGAACTCGACGTCCACGGGTCGTTCCGCTTCGAGAACACCTACCCGGACGCCGTCTCCCTGCTCGCCGACGGCGCCGTCGACGTCGCCGGTATCGTCGACTTCACCGAACCGCTCGACCGCCTCGACACCGCGTTCGAGCGCGCGCAGGACCCGACGACGGTGAAGGGGATGGTTCGCGTCGCCGACGTGGGGGACTGAGATGCGGCACGTCGCAGTCGACATCGGCGCGAACGGCGGAACGGTCTACGCTGGCGGGCGGGACGGCGACGCGTTCGCCGTTGAGGAGGTCGCGCGCTTCGACAACCGGCCGGTCGAACGGGACGGCCGGCACGTCTGGGACGTCGAGGGCCTCCTCGCGGACGTCCGTGCCGGCGTTCGGGCGGCCCGCGAGACGGGGCCCGTCGACACCGTCGGCATCGACACGTGGGGGCTCGACTTCGGGCTGCTCCGGGATGGCGACCTCCTGCGGGCGCCCTACGCCTATCGCGACCCTGCGGTGTCGTCGACACGAGACGCGATACTGGAGTGCGTCGAACCCCGGATGCTCTTCGAGAGCACCGGTATCAACCACTGGAACACGCCGAACACGCTCTGGCAGTACCACTACTTGGCCCGCGAGGAGCGCGACCTGCTCGAGCGCGCCGACCGCCTGCTCATGATGCCCCAGTTGCTCACCTACCTGCTCGGTGGCGCCCCCGTCGTCGAGGAGACCGTGGCGTCGACGACGCAGATGTTCGACCCCGTCTCGCGGGCGTGGACGGGTGGCCTCCTCGAAACGCTCGGCCTCCCGACCGACCTCCTGCCGCCGGTCGAGCCTGCGGGGACGCGCGTCGGCACGTACGACCCCGTCGAGCCGTGGGCGGACCCGCCGGCCCTCGTGTTGCCCGCGAGCCACGACACGGCGGCGGCCGTGGCCGGCCTCCCCCTTACGGACGAGTCGCGCGCCTTCCTCAACACGGGGACGTGGTTCCTCGGCGGCGTCGAGCTCGAGACGCCGGACCGCTCCCAGCGCGCGTTCGCGGGCGGCATCTCGAACGAACTCGGCGTCGACGGCACGGTTCGCTTCCTCCGGAACGTCACGGGGTTCTTCCTCCTCGAGGAGTGTCGGGTGGCGTGGCGCGAACGGGGCGAGCCCGTGGACTACGAGACGCTCCTCGACGCGGCGCGCGAGGCGGAGGCGTTCGGGCCGCTCGTCGACCCGGACGCGGACGCCTTCGACATCACGGGGTCGATGCCGGCGCAGTTGCGTTCGTACTGCGAGGCGACCGGTCAGCCGGTCCCCGACGACCGGGGCGAGCTCGTCCGGTGCGTCGTCGAGAGCCTCGTGGCGAAGACGGCGGTGACGCTGGAGGACGTGTTCGAGACGGCGGAGGTCGACCCCGACGCCGTCCACGTCGGTGGCGGCGGCGTGGAGAACGAGCTGTTCTGCCGGATGCTCGCCGACGCCCTCGACCGGCGCGTGGAAGCGGGGCCGGTCGAAGCGACCGCCATCGGGAACCTGCTGACGCAGGCGATGGCGGCCGACACCGTCGACTCACTCGATTCCGGGCGGCGTCTGGTCGCGGACTCCGTCGCGGTGACGACGTACGAGCCGACGGCCGACGGGGCGTGGGCGGACGCGCTCGAGCAGATGCGACGACTCGAGGGCGACGCTCAGCGGACGGTGTAGCCGCCGTCGAAGGAGACGATTTCGCCGTTCATGAACGACGCCGCCTCGGAGGCGAGGAACACGGCGACCGGTCCGAGTTCTTCGGGGCGGCCGAGACGACCCATGGGGGTGTACTCGCGCCACGTCTCCGCCATCTCGGGGTCGGATTCGAGGACGTCCTCGACGAGGTCGGTCTTCATGTAGCCGGGCGCGATGGAGTTCACGCGGACGCCGCGATCCGCCCACTCGGAGGCGAGCGAGCGCGTGAGCATGATGACGCCGGCTTTCGAGGCGTTGTACGCGACCTGCGGTTGGGGGTAGTTCGCGACGAGGCCGGACATCGAGGAGATGTTGACGATGCTTCCCGACTCCTGTTCGAGCATGTGTCTCCCGACGTGCTTCGAGCAGAGGAAGACGCCGGTGAGGTTCACGTCGATGGTGCGCTGGAACTCCTCGAGACCCATCTCCTCGGCGGGCGTGTTGGAGACGATTCCGGCGTTGTTCAACAGGACGTCTATTCGGCCGAACTCCTCGACGACGGTGTCGGCCACCGCCTCGACCTCGTCCTCGTCGGTGACGTCGGCGGCGATGGCGGTGGTCTGGACGCCGTCGTCGCTGAGTTCGTCGGCGGTCTGTTCGGCGTTCTCGGCGTCGATGTCGACGATGGCGACGTCCGCGCCGGCGTCGGCGTAGGCGCTCGCCATCTGTTTGCCGAGGCCGCGGCCGGCACCGGTGACGACCGCGCTCTGTCCGTCGAGCGAGAACTGGTCTAACACTGCCATGGCGGGTAGTGTGGTTTGACAACTCCATACATAATTGTTCCGCACCATTTATCGGGAAAGAGTTAACACGCCGGTTCCCCCTCCATAGAAACGGACGCATGAGAGCCGCTGTACTCACTGCGCAGGGCAGTATCGACGTCGAAGAACGCTCCGCCCCGACGCCGGGTAGCGACGACGTCGTGGTGGACGTCGCCGCCTGCGGCGTCTGCAAGACGGACTACCACATGTACCACGGCGCCTTCGACATCGACTACCCGCAAGTGCTCGGCCACGAGGCCGCGGGCACCGTCACGGCCGTCGGCGAGGACGTCCGGCGCGTCGAGGTCGGCGACCGGGTCGCGCTCAACCCGACGGTTCCCTGTGGGGACTGCTCGTACTGCAAGGCCGGCCGAGAGACGCTCTGCGAGGACCTCACCTCCATCGGCGGCGCTGCGGACACCGTCCTCGATGGGGCGTTTGCGGAGAAGGTGCGGGCGCCCGCGGGGAACGTCGAGCGCATCGGCGACCTCGACTTCGAGACGGCGGCGCTCGCCGAACCGCTCGCGTGCTGCGTGCACGGCGTCGAGCGCGCGGCTCTCGACCACGGCGACTCCGTAGTCGTCATCGGCGCCGGGCCCATCGGGCTCCTGTTGACGCAGACGCTGCGGGACGCGGGCGCCGGCGAGATTCTCGTCTCCGAACCGGTCGCCGAGCGGCGCACGCTCGCGCTGGAACTCGGGGCGGACTACGTGAACGACCCGACGGAGACGGCCGTCACCGACGCCGCCTCGGAGACGCTGGGCGCGGTGGACCTCGCGGTGGAGGTCGTCGGCTTCGAGGCGACCGTCCAGCAGGCCATCGACCTCACGTCGCCCGGTGGGCGGACGCTCGTCTTCGGCGTCCCGCCGGAGGACGCGACGGTCGAAGTCCGGCCGTTCGACTACTTCTACGACGAGGTGGAGCTCACGGGGACGTACTCGCTTCGGCCCGCGGACTTCGAGGTGGCGGTCGGCCTCCTCCGTCAGGGTCGCGTCGACGTCGACCCGCTCGTCACGGACGAACTGCCGCTCGCGGACCTCCCGACGGCGTTCGAGCGCATCGATAACTCCGTCGGGATGAAGAAAATCGTCCATCCGGGCGAGTGAGCTCTTCTAATTAGTATGATTAATAGGAAAAGATATAAGCCATTGTGTTTGATTGTCTGCGACGTACGCCACAACCATGCCTAGCAATACCAATCGGCGACGGTTCCTGAAGTACGCGGGCGTCGGCACGACCATCGGTCTCGCCGGCTGTACGCGCGGCGGTAGCTCGGACGCATCACCCAGCACCAACGGTAGCGACGGCGGCCAAACCACGGCCGGCAACCTCCCCGTCGACCCCGCCGAGTACACGGACGCCAGCATCGACTGGACGCAGTTCGAGGGCTCCCAGATCAACATCGGCGCGGTCAACCACGCCTGGGTGAAGAAGGTGAAGCCCCTCGTTCCCGTCTTCGAGGAGCTGACGGGTATCGACGTCGTCTGGAACGTCCTCCCGGAGCAGAAGTTCCGGACGAAGCGCCTGACCGACGTCTCCACGGGCGCCGGGAAGTTCGACGCGTTCTTCATGGGCCACGTCGTCAACCAGTTCCGCGAGGCCGGGTGGCTCCAGCCGCTCGACCCCTACATGCAGGACGACTCGCTCTTCGACGAGGAGTGGTACGCGCCGAACGACCTCACGTCGCTCGCCCGTCAGTGGGGGCACGGCTCCGGGCTGACCGACAAGTGGACCGGCCTCCCCATCACGATCGAGGTCCAGACCACCTTCTACCGGAAGGACCTCTACGAGAAACACGGCCTCTCGGTCCCCGAGACGGCGTCCGACCTGATGCACAACGCGAAGGTCATCCACGAGAACGAGGACGACGTCGTCGGCGCGCTCGGCCGCGGCCAGAAGGGGTACGGGATGAACATCTACATCATGAACAACTGGCTCCGCCAGTTCGGCGGCGAGATCTGGACGGACTACCTCACCGATTCCGGACTCGACTCCCAAGCCGCCCTCGACGCCGGCCACTACTACGTCGACATGCTCCAGCAGTACGGCCCCGACGGTGTCGCGAGCATGACGTGGTCGGACGTCCTCTCGGCGATGCAGCAGGGGCAGGCCGGCCACATCGTCTCGGACGCGAACCTCTTCTGGGGTAGCCTGACCGACCCGTCCTCCTCGGAGGTCGCCGAGGACATCGGCGTCGCGAAAGTGCCCGTCCCGGACACGGAGGGCGGCCAGTTCGGGCCGAACGGGTTCGCGTGGACGCTCTCGACGTCGAAGGCGGCGGCGAACTCGGAGGCGGCGTTCCTCTTCATGGTCTGGGCGACCTCGAAACCCACGCAGCGCTACATGGCCATCCAGGAGGAGGCGCCGTTCATGACGCGCTCCTCCATCTGGGCGGACAGCGACTACAAGGACATCGTGGGGACGGAGTTCGCCGAGGTGTCCCTCGCGTCGCTGAAGGCCGGGAAGTCCACGCCGAACGACGCGAAGTTCCCCGAATGGGGGCAGGAGTACTCGGTTCAGCTCCAGCAGGCCATCGGCGGCAGCAAGTCCGTGACGGACGCGCTCACGGAAGCCGCGAAAACAGCCGAGAGCGTCGTCTCCTCGGAGTGATGACCTCGCACCCTGAGACACCATGAGCTACGGATCCGAGAACGCGACCGGGACGACCACCAGTAGCGTGGGCAGTCGCCTCCGAGAGCTCTGGAACGACTACCTCCCGGTGTGGCTCTCCGCCCCGATGGTGCTCGTGATGCTGCTCATCACGGTCTTCCCGGGCGTCTACGACCTCTACTTGAGTCTCGTCCACTACAAGCAAACCAACCCCCAGCAGATCGGCGAGTTCGCCGGCCTCGCGAACTTCGCGGCGGTCTTCAGTGACCCATCGACGTGGCACTCCATCGGGGTCACGCTCACGTTCGTCGGCGGGTCGCTCGCGCTCGAAACCGCCCTCGGCTTCACGCTCGCCGCGCTCGTCACGAACGTCTCGAACGACTACGCCCGCGAGTTCTACCGCGTCGCGTTCATCCTCCCGATGGCGGTCGCGCCCGTCAGCCTCGCGACCATCGGCCGGATCATGCTCAACAGCCAGGTCGGCGTCATCCCGTACGTCGTCGCGACGTACACGCCGTTCGCGGCGCCGAACTTCCTCGCGGAGTTCCCGCTCGCGACCGTCATCGCGATGGACACCTGGCACTGGACGCCGTTCATGTTCATCATCTTCTACGCCGGCCTCTCCTCGGTGCCTGAGCAGCTCCTCGAGGCGAGTCGCGTCGACGGCGCGCCGCTCTGGCGGCGATACGTCCACATCGTCATCCCGTACATGAAGCCGGTCATCTTCGTGGCCGTGCTCATTCGCCTCATCGACCTCTTCCGCACGTTCGGCACCGTTTACAGCCTCACGCAGGGCGGTCCCGGGACGGCGACGCAACTCGTCTCCATCCAGATCTTCCAGACCGGATTCAAGTACGTCAATCTCGGGCAGGCGAGCGCACTCGCTATCGCCTACCTCGTGGGCATCCTCGTGATCTGTAACGTGGTCATCCGCTACTTCGGCTTCGGGGGGGTGTGGGACTAATGGCGCTCCTCGAGAGCCGACAGACCCGCGACCGCATCAAGGAAGCCGTCCGGCATCTCGTCCTGCTCTGCTGGACGGTCGCCGTGCTCTTCCCGCTCTACTGGATCGCCTCGATGTCGCTGAAGCCGCCGTCCGAGGCGCTCCAGCTCCCGCCGAACTGGCTGTTCCTCCCGACGGTCTACAACTACCTGCAGCTGTTCGGGGAGCCGTCGTTCGTCTCCGCGCTCGGGAACAGTATCCTGATGGTGAGCGCGTCCGTCCTGCTCGTCCTCTTACTCGGCGTGCCGGGCGCGTACGTGCTCTCTCGCTACGACGTCCCGAAGAAGCAGGACGTCCTCATCTGGATCCTCTCCTCGCGGATGCTGCCGCCGATCGCGGTCGTCATCCCGTTCTTCGTCATCTTCCGCACCTTCAACCTCTACGACACCCGAATCGGGATGGTGTTCATGTACCTCACCATCAACATCTCGCTGGTCGTCTGGGTGATGAAGGCGTTCTTCGACGGCATCCCCGTGTCCCTGGAGGAGGCAGCGATGACCGACGGCGCGACGCGCTTCCAGGCGTTCCGCAAGGTGATCCTGCCGTCGGCGCTGCCCGGGATCATCTCCGTCGCCATCATCAGCTTCATCTTCGCGTGGATCGAGATGCTCTTCTCGCTCATCCTCACGAACCAGCGCGCCGTGACGGTGTCCATGCAGGTCTTCAAGTTCATCGGGTCGCGCAGCATCGAGTGGTCGATGCTCGCCGCGGCGTCGGTGATCGTCATCCTCCCGAACCTGCTGTTCGTCGTCTTCGTGAACCGCTATCTCGCGTCGGGGCTCAGCTTCGGCGTGGTCCTCAAGGAGTGACCCTCATGTACGACCCTAACGATTATCCCACGACGCTCGTAAGGAGTGAACGATAATGGCACGCATCGAACTCGACGACATCCGAAAGACGTTCCAAGACGCCGGTAGCGAAATCGTCGCGACGGACGACGTCTCCCTCGACATCGAGGACGGCGAGTTCCTCGTGCTCGTCGGCCCGTCCGGGTCGGGGAAGTCGACGTTGCTGCGAATGATCGCCGGGCTCGAACGCCAGACCGACGGCGACATACACATCGGCGACACCCTCGTGAACGACCTCGAACCCCGCGAGCGCGACATCGCGATGGTGTTCCAGAACTACGCGCTCTACCCGAACATGACGGTTCGCGAGAACATGAGCTTCGGGCTGAAGATGTCCACCGACCTCTCGAAGGACGAAATCGACGAGCGCGTCGAGTCGGCCGCGGAGACGATGGGCATCCACTTGCTGCTCGATAGCACGCCCGAGCAGATGTCGGGCGGGGAGAAACAGCGCGCGGCGCTCGGGCGCGCGATCGTCCGCGACCCGAACGTCTTCCTGATGGACGAACCGCTCAGCAACCTGGACGCGAAACTCCGCTCGGTCATGCGTACGGAGATCAAGCGCCTCCAGCGCGAACTCGGTGTCACCACGGTGTACGTGACGCACGACCAGACGGAGGCGATGACGATGAGCGACCGCCTCGCCATCCTCGACGGTGGCAACCTCCAGCAGCTGGGGACGCCGCTCGAGTGCTTCTACCGGCCGGCGAACACGTTCGTCGCGGGATTCATCGGCGACCCGTCGATGAACTTCTTCGACGTCACCCACGAGGACGGCCGACTGGTCGCACAGGACCTCGACTACGACCTCTCCGAGGACGCGGCGGCGTCCGCCACGGGCCACGACGAGCTCGTCTTCGGCGTCCGGCCCGAGGACATCGACCTCCGCGAGGACCGCGGCGAGAACGACTTCGAAGTCGAGGTCGACGTCGTCGAGCCGATGGGGAGTCTGAAGTACGCCTACGTGAAGCGCCCCGGGAGCGACGACGAGGAGACGTACATCGTCGAGGTGAACGGCCAGCGCCCCATCGACGTCGGCGACACCCTCTACGCCCACGTGCCACACGGCGAGTTCCACCTCTTCGACCGCCGGAGTCGGGAAGCCGTCCACCACCGCGACCTCCGAGAGAACACGGAAGAGGAACTGCTCGAGAAGATGAACGATACGCAGGCCGCCACCTCATGACCACGACACTCCCGCACGCGGACGTCCGCGAAGAGATAGCCGAGTACGGCGTCGAGTTGCTCGAACAGGGCCTCACGGAGGGGACCGGGGGGAACCTGAGCGCGCGCGTCGACGACGACCACCTCGCGATCAGTCCGACCGGCATCCCCTACGGGGACGTCGAGCCGAGTTCGGTGTCCGTCGTGGACTTCGACGGCACCGTCGCCGAGGGCGGGGAGCCGTCCTCGGAACTGGCGATGCACTCCCAGATCTACGAGGAGCGCGACGACGTCGGTGGCGTCGTCCACACGCACTCGCCGTACGCCACCGGCTTCGCGGTGGCGAACGAGCCGATTCCGGCCTCGCACTACCTCGTCTCCTACGCGGGCGACCGGATTCCCGTCGCGGACTACGAGACGTACGGCACTCCGGCGCTCGGCCAGCGCGCGGTCGAGGCGCTCGGCGACGACTACGACGCGTGTCTGCTGAAGAACCACGGCGTCATCGCCGTCGGGGACTCGCTCGGCCGGGCGTTCGAGGTCGCGCTGATGGTCGAGTACTGCGCGCGCGTCCACCACCACGCGAGCGTCGTCGGCGAGCCGACCCATCTCTCCGAGTCGGAGATGGCGGACGCGAAGGCGAAGATCGACGACTACGGCCAGCACACGTAGCCGGCGAGCGTCGGGGCGTTCGACGACCTCCCGCGACGGCCGTTCTCGGCGCGACGCCGGTGACCGCACGAGTTATGCGCCCCGGTGGCATAGCACCCCTCCGGAGCTGCGATTCCGTCGACAGAGCGCCGAAACCGGCGATATCCTCCGTAAGCACTATGGGTGCGCTCGCTGTCCACACGAGAGATAGAGGATGCGCATCACGGACTACGAACTCTTCGAGGTGCCGCCGCGATGGCTGTTCCTCAGATTGGAGACGAACGACGGCGTCGTCGGGTGGGGTGAGCCGGTCGTCCAGGGGCGCGCGCGCACGGTTCGCACCGCCGTCGAGGAACTCCTCGACAACTACCTCGTCGGCGAGGACCCGCTCCCGATCGAACACCACTGGCAGCGGATGTACCGTGGTGACTTCTATCGGGGCGGGCCCGTGCTGATGAGCGCCATCGCGGGCATCGACCAGGCGCTCTGGGACATCAAGGGCAAGCACTACGGCGCGCCGGTGTACGAACTCCTCGGCGGATACGCCCGCGAGCGCGTGCGCGTCCACCACTGGCTCGGCTTCGAGACGGCGGACGACATCGGGACGCTCGCGCGCTCGCTCGTCGAGGAGCACGGCTTCACCGCCCTGAAGATGAACGCCACCGCGGAGCTCGAGCGCATCGACACGCCACGCGCCGTCAAAGAGGCGAGCGCACGCCTCGGCCGCGTCCGCGACGCCGTCGGCGACGATGTCGACATCGGTATCGACTTCCACGGGCGGGCGTCGAAGTCGATGGCGAAACGCCTCGTCACGGCCTTCGAGGAACACGACCCCATGTTCTACGAGAAGCCGGTCCTCCCCGAGCACAACGACGTCCTCGGTGATCTTGCCCAGCGGACGTCCGTCCCGATTTCGACGGGTGAGCGTCTCTACACGCGCTGGGACTTCAAGCCGGTCGTCCGCGAAGGCCACGTCGACATCATCCAACCGGACCTCTCGCACGCCGGCGGTATCACCGAAGTGCGGAAGATCGCGACGATGGCCGAGGCCTTCGACATCACGGTGATGCCCCACTGCCCGCTCGGGCCGATCGCGCTCGCGTCCTGCCTGCAGGTCGACGCCTGCTCGCCGAACGCCATCCTCCAGGAGCAGGGTCTCGACTTGCACCTCGAGGAGGCGAATCAGGCGCTGCGCTATCTCTCCGACCCCTCGGTGTTCGACTACGAGGACGGCTACCTCTCCCTCCCGGCGGAACCCGGCCTCGGCGTCGACATCGACGAGAGCGCGGTTCGCGACGCCGCCGACCACTCCGTCGACTGGCACAACCCCGTCTGGTACCACCGCGACGGCAGCGTCGCGGAGTGGTGAGCGTCTCCGCCGTCACAATCGTTTTACGGTCGCTCCGACGCCGTACGTGTATGGGCCACACGACGCATTCGGAGGGAGACGCATGGTCGAACTGAGCGCGGAGACGCGCGACGCCGTCGCGGCCGCCCGTGCCGGCCTCCCCGAGACCGTGGGCGGCGAGCGCGTGGTGTTCGGTTTCGACGGCTTCGTCGATCGCGTGCGGACGGTCGTCGAGGACCGCCACGGCCGCGAGGCGTTCGAGACGCTCGACTCGCTCGCCGAGTTGGGCGCGCGCATCAGCGCCTCGGCGGCGTCGAACAGCTCGCTCTCCTTCGAGTGGCTCCAAGACGATGTCCGGACGGGCGGGCACACCTGCCACCTCGCGCGTGCGTACGCGACGCTCGGGTTCGACCCCGTGATGGTCGGCCTCTACGGCGACCCCGTGCGCGACGTCTTCGCCGAGGAGTTCGCGGACGTCCCGATGCACTCGCTCGGCGACCCCGGCTCCACGGACGCCGTCGAGTTCGACGACGGCAAACTCATGCTCACCGAGTCCGGGAGCGGCACGACGCTCGACTGGGAGCGCGTCCGCGACGCGGTGGGCGTCGAGACGCTCGCCGACTACCTCGATGGGGCGTCCCTGCTCGGCGTCGGCTACGTCTCGTGGATCCCGTCGCTCCCGAGCGTCGTCGACGGCCTCCGGGAGGAGGTGTGGCCGCTGCTCGACGACCCGCCCGAGCGCGTGCTCTTCGACCCCGCCGACGTTCGCCGCCTCGACGAGGACGTGGTGTTCGCGGCGCGCGACGCCGTCGAGCGCCTCGATGCGGTCGTGGACGTCACCGTCTCCGCGAACCGCTTCGAGACGAAGGTGCTCGCCGAGCACTACGCGGGCCGCTCGGCCGAGAGCCTCCGCGCGGACGCCGAACTCGTCGCCGGGACCCTCGACGTGACGCGCTACGTCGGCCACGGCCTCCACGAGTCCGTCGTCGTCGGTGACGGAACGCACGCCGTCCGGAACCCCGTCACGGACGACCCCGCCCTCACCACCTCCTCCGGCGACCACTTCAACGCGGGGCTCGCGCTCGGCCTGCTCTGCGGCCTCGACGACGCGGCGGCGGCCGTCGTCGGGAACGCCCTCGCCGGCGTCTTCGTCCGCACCGGCGACCCGCCACGCTACGACGACGTGCGCGATTTCGTCGACGACTACGAGGCGAAGTTCGAGTAGGCCGCGTTCCCTTCGGCGCGCCTCCCGTTCCCGCTCGCGCAGCCGGTCGAGACAGGGTTTTTAGGTTTGGGGTCGATACCAACTCACGAAGCCACTGCTGTAGCGATCTACATAACTCGGCCACTCCTCGACCACGCCCCCCGCTCGTGCAAAAGTCGGCAGTAGTGGCGCGATTCGGGTGGCAAATATCCGCTCTTTCCGCCATCCTCTAATGGTCTCTCCGACCACTACGGGTGTGACCTACGAGAACCTCGACGCCGAGCTGATTAACGCGTTGCTGGGGGACGGGCGGGCGAGCCTGCGGAGCCTGGCGGAGGAGCTCGACGTGTCGGTGACGACGGTGTCGAACCACCTCTCCGACCTCGAAGACGAGGGCGTCATCCGCGATTACGCGCCCATCGTGGACTACGACAAGCTGGGGTACGACGTGACGGCGATCCTGCAGTTGAAGGTCGAGGGTGGCGCGCTCCCGGACCTCACCGACCGGTTGCGCGCGCACAAGCAGATGGTGTCAGTCTACGAGGTGACCGGCGACTACGACGTCATCGCCGTCGGCAAGTTCACCGACACCGACGACATGAACACCCTCATCAAGGAGTTGCTCGGCGACGCCGACATCAACGAGTCCGCCACCAGCGTCGTCCTCGACGCCGCCGTCGAAAACCAGCAGTTCCAACTCGACGTCGCGTAACGGCCGAACCGACTACCAGCACAGTTTTGCTGATTGCCCAACTAATCCGAGCCATGAGTGTGGAGTCCGCGCGCGAGCCAACCGGGATCGACGGCTTGGACGCGATTCTCGGCGGCGGATTACTGACCGGGCAGAACGCGCTCGTTCGGGGGCCACCCGGCGTCGGGAAGACGGTGTTCGGGCTCCACTTCCTCGCCGCCTGCGGCGACGACGAGACGAGCCTCTACATCAACCTCGGCGAACCGACGTCGTACGTCGAGCGCACCGCCGAACAGTTCGACCTCGACTCGCCGTCGCTGCGCTTCCTCGAACTCGCGCCGACCGCCGAGGCGTTCGCGGCGGACGAGACCTACTCCGTGTTCGCCGCCGCCGAAGTCGACGGGCCCTCGCTCGTCTCGGAGATTCGCGACGCCGTCGCCGAGCACGAACCGGATCGCGTCGTCATCGACCCCATCACCGAGTTCCGCTATCTGACGACGGACGAGCGGCAGTTCCGCTCGCAGATCCTCGGCCTCCTCGACTTCCTCCGGGACGCCGGCGCCACGGTGCTGATGGCCTCGCAGTCCGCGCCGGACGAACCCGACACCGACCTCCGATTCATGACGGACGTCATCATCGACCTCGACCGGCGCCGCGACACGCTCACGGTCGACGTCCCGAAGTTCCGCGGCCCGTCGCCGACGCGCGGCCCGCACACCTACGAGATCACGGCGGCCGGCGTCGACGTCTGGCCGCGCCTCCGCCCGGACGTCGCGGAGTCGGACTTCCCGGACGAACGCGTCTCCTCGGGCGTCCCCGAACTCGACAAGCTCCTCTGTGGCGGCCTCGAGCGCGGGACGGTGACGTTCTTCAGCGGGCCGACCGGCGCGGGGAAGACGACGACGAGCATGCAGTTCGTGAAGGAGGCGGCGGGCCGCGGGACGCACTCCGTCATCTTCTCCTTCGAGGAGTCCGAGCGCACGATGCTGCGCCGCTCGAAGGCGCTGAACATCGGCCTCGGGGAGATGATCGAGCGAGGGAACGTCGAAATCGTCGAGGTCCGCCCCGGCGAGTACACCGCCGACCAAGTCACGTCGATGCTGCGCTCGGCCGTCGAGGAGGAGGACGCCGGCGTCGTTCTCCTCGATGGCTTCCAGGGCTTCCAGCAGAACCTCCGTGGGTTCGACGACCACCGCGGGCCGGTCGACTACCTCGTCTCCATCGGCCGCTACCTCCGCGAGCGCGGCGTCACGACGCTCGTCACGAACGAGGTCCACGACATCACCGGGGAGTTCCGCGTCACCGAGGAGTCGACGAGCAACCTCGCGGACAACATCGTCTTCCTGCGCTATCTGGAGTACGGTGGCTCGATGAACAAGGTCGTCGGCGTGCTGAAGATGCGCACGAGCGACTTCGAGGACACGCTGCGGCGCATCGAGTTCACCGAGTACGGCGTCACCGTCGGCGAGCCGCTCACCGGGCTCACGGGTATTCTCACGGGGACGCCGCGCTTCGATGACCGCGGCGACTCGAGCTGATGTCGGCCGCTGACATCGCCGACCTGCCGGCGAGCGGGACGGTCCTGCCGCTGGTCGCGGACGCGGCGAACCGGCGCGTGCTCGCGGAGTGGCTCGCCGAGCGCGAGCGCTATACGCTCACGGGGGACACGCCCGCCGACGCCGCCTTCGACCTCTGCATCCTCGACATCCGCGCGCTCGTCGAGAACCGGGTCGTGCTCGCCCAGCGCAAGGCGTCCTCGCGTGCGCTCCTCCCCTACTTGTTGCTCGTCCCGGACGCCAAGCGCGACGCCGTCGAGGCGTTCCGACGCGAGCACGCCGACCTCTGGCGGCTCGTCGACGGCGTCGTGCGCGTCCCGATCCGCCAGTACGACCTCGGCGACCGCGTCGAGTCCCTCCTCCGGCTGCGCGCGCAGTCGCGCGCGCTCGCCGACCGCGAGCGCGAACTCGAGATCCTCAATCGCGTCCTCCGCCACGACATCCGCAACGACATGAACGTCGTGCTCGGTTGGCTCTCGATGCTCCGCGACGACGCGACCGACGACCAGCTGCCGACGCTCGACCGCGTCGAGGCCGCCGCCGACCACGTCGTCGAGCTCACGCTCGTCGCGGCGGACATCGCGAAGACGCTCACCGGCGGCGATGCGGTCGCCCTCCGGCCGATGTCGCTCACGCGCGTCCTCAGAGCGGAAGTCGAGAAGTCCCGCGAGGCGTTCGCGTCCGCGCGCATCGAGTTCGTGGACGACCCGCCGAACGTGACGGTTGCGGCGAACGACCTCCTCGGCTCCGTCTTCCGCAACCTCCTCAACAACGCCGTCCAGCACAACGACACGGCGCACCCGGTGGTGGCGGTCGACGTCGAGGTACGCGACGGCGTCGTGCGCGTCACCGTCACGGACAACGGCCCCGGCGTCCCCGCCGGCGTCCGCAACTCGCTCTTCGCGGAGGAGGTGAAGGGGATCGAGAGCTCGGGGACGGGGATGGGCCTCTACCTCGTCGCCGCGCTCGTCGACACGTACGACGGCGACGTCCGACTCGTCGACGACGACGCTCCGGGCGCGACGTTCGTCGTCGAACTCCCCGTCGTCGAGGACGCGACCGACGCGCGCTGAACCGCACTGTTCGGGCCGGTCGACTCGGTCGGCGGGTCCGCCTCAGGCCGGTTCGACGGGGCCCTCCTCGTAGGGCTGGACGACGACGAACCCCTCCTCGCCCTCGAAGACGAGCTGGTAGCGCTCGTCTGAGGAGGAGCCGACGAGGTCGCTCAGACTCCGGTTCGACTCGACGCTCGGCGAGAGGTTGCGACTCCACGCGACGGTCGCTTCGGGGTCGGTGCGGACGGGCGGCGTGAGGACGAGCGGGTCGCCGTGCGTCGTTATCGCGACCGTCCCGGGGCCGGTGAGGAAGACGTTCGTCAGCCCGGCCGCCGACGCGCCGCCGAGGCTCCCGATGACCGAGATCTCGTAGGAGACGGCGTCCTCGAACGCGAGGACGTCGGGGCCGTTCACGGAGATGGCTTCGCCGTCATCGAGTTCGAGCAACTGCACCTCCTTGCCCTGGTCGGCGAGGTAGAGGTGGCCCTGTCCGCTGACCTCCATCACGGGCGTCCCCTCGCTCGAGGCCTTCTCCTTCAGGAACCCCATCACGCCGCCTTCGGCGGAGGATTTCCCGCTGAAGGTGAGGTCGCCGTCGAAGGCGACCATCGACCCGGCTTTCGCGATGACCGTGCCGTCGACGTCGACGTCGAGGAGCTTGCCGTTCTCGAGCTCGAAGCGCTCGCCGCTCTCCCCCGGTTCGTTCGCCTCGACGAATTCGTCTACGTCCATGACTACCCGAGTCGTCGCCGCGAGAACAGAAATAGCTGTCCCTGGGTCAAAGGAGTCTGTGACGGTGCCGTGGGGTGGCGCTAGATGCTCGTCCCACACTCCCGACAGACTCACGCAGCACTGGCATTTATCACCGAATACGGTGGTACAGACCGTATGGTTGTGAAGGCGCGTCGTACCGTCCGCATTCCACTCCGACTCAGCGAGGACGATCGAGACAGCCTTCACGCCACCCACGCCCCCTACCAAGACTGCCAGAACGAGACGGTCGACTATTGCTGGCCCGACCGCCCCAAACGACCAGGCGACCTCTCCACGTCGAAAGGCGACGCCGAGGCCGCCCTCTACTACCCGCTGCGCGAGCAAACCGACGACCTCCACAGCAACCTCGTGCAGAAAGCCATCAAAGACGCCGTCTCCGCCGTGAATTCGTGCCAGAGTAACTGGACGGCGGGTCGTCGCGTCTCCAAACCACACTTCGGGGACGGGCGAGAGGCCGAGTGGACGATGCACTACGACAAGCGCGCCGCCACGTACTCCCGCTACAAAGTCAGTCTCGCTACTGTGGATGGTCGCGTGGAGGCGCGATACGTCCTCCCGGCAGAGTTAGAGGGGACGCCGTACTCGACGTACGTCCTCGACCATCGGTGGTCGTTTGCGACTTCGACGCTCGTCTACGACGGCGAGCGATTCTGGCTGCACGCCTCGATGCACCGCTCGTACACCACGGTGCCGACACCGACGATTTTCGTCGACGCCGACGTCGATCTCGAAACGCCGGAGGATACGATCCGTGTCCTCGGCGTGGATCGCAACGTCGAGGGGAGTCTGGCTGTGACGAGTACGGGCGGCTTCTACGGGAACGCCGACGCGCTGAACGACTACCGCGCCCGACAGGAAGCCTTGCGCGGCGAACTTCAGCAGACGGGGACGCACGCCGCCCACGAGCGTATCCGGACGCGTCGTGGGCAGGAGTGGCGCCACTACGACGACCTCGTGCATCGCGTGGCGAACGCGGTCGTCCAGGATGCGCTTCGCGTGGAGGCGACGCACGTAGTGTTCGAGAACTTGACGGACATCCGTAAGCGCATCTCGAACCTGCCAAAATTCCAGCAGTGGCTCTTCTCCAAGCTCTCCGACTATGTCGAGTACAAGCTGGAGCCGTACGGCGTTGAGGTCGACACCGTCAACCCCGCATACACGAGTCAGGGATGCAGTCGGCCGGACTGCGAGTGCGTCTCGGAGCACAATCGCCAGGACAAGACGTTCGAGTGCGTCGAGTGCGGGTATGCGGTGGACGCGGACTACAACGCCGCGCGGAACATCGGACTGCGGTATCTCGAGGAACACAGCCCGGCGAGCCACACGCGTTCGTCCGGGTGGGTCACGAGTCAGTTGGCCCTGATGTCGGGGACGCTCACCCCCGCCGGCACGTTTGTCGGCCGGAACTGGGAGTCCACTGACAAGCCCACGACTTCAGTCGTGGGTCACTGACAGCGCGGGCAGAACTCGGTCTGTGTCACTATCGCTCACCCGACTCTCTCTGACACACTGTAAACTGTCTTTATAATTTCCCTCTGACACCATCCGGTGATCTACCGAGTGCTCCGTAGCCACCGGCCGTCCGTGCTCGGCGTGTCCGGTGTCGCCGCCGAGGGCGCGACTAGGTTTTTGATGCTGACGCCGGAACACCCGTGTATGACGGAGCAACAGGACGACGGTGGCGCTTCGATGTCGCGACTCGGGCGGGTCGCGCTCGGCCTCGGACTCGCCCTGCAGGCGTCGGAGGACTTCCGTGACCTCGAGGGGGCCGTCGAGTACGCGGAGTCGGAGGGCGTCCCGATGCCGTCGGTGCTCGCGCCGCTCGGGTCGGGGACGATGGTGTCGGCGGGCCTCGGCATCGCGCTCTGGAAGCTCCCGCGTCTCGCGACGGGCGCCGCCGCGACGTTCCTGACGGTAGTGACGCTGACGATGCACGACTTCTGGAACGACGACCCGGACGACCGGAGCGGCGACCGCCTCGCGTTCTTCGGGAACCTCGCGATGCTCGGCGGCGTCCTCATCGCGCTCCGCGAGGCGTGGCGCTGAGCGACGCGCCCACGCTCGCGGACCGGTCCTGCAGTGTCGCCGCCGCGCGATAGGCGGCGCTTCCTCCGCACGAGCGCGGCCGTCCCGCTACGCCCCGCCCTTCCACGTCCAGCGCGTGTCGAGGGCGTACCGATAGAGGCCGCTGACGGCGATCGCGCCGACGTTCGCGGCCAGATAGGGGACGCTCTGGAGTTCGACGAGCGCCGCGAGGACCGCGAGCTGGATGGGGATGGCGCTGCCCCGGACGACGTTCGTCCGCACCAGCCCCCGGAGGTACGGCCGGAGGCTTGTGTGCTGGACCGCGCGGAACGTCCACGCGTTGTTGAGGACGTAGGAGAGGACGATCGTGATCTCGATGGCGACCGCCGCGCCGACGAGATAGTCGAGGCCGCCGACGTCGACGAACGTCCAGAGGAGCGCCATCTGGATGCCCGCGGTGAGGAGGCCGACCGTGAAGAACCGCCGAAGCTGAGTCGCTCGCGGCCCCTCGTAGAGCTGGCGGAGGTACCGACGCACCACTAGCGGTACCCGAGCGCTTCCAGACGCGTCTCCAGATCCGAATCGACCGCGTCGTCGCCGGCCGCGTCCCCCTCGCGTTCGCGGAGACGGGCCGCGTGCGCGTCCGTTATCGGGCGGTAGCGCTCGATGACCGCGCGCGCCTCGGCGGACGGGTCGGCCGTGCGGTCGTCGTGCTGGCCGGGGTCCTCGGGCCGGTAGTAGAGCTCCTCGGCGTCCGCGTCGACGTTCCGGATGTACGTCCAGTCGCGGTCCCGGACGCTCACGAGGAGGTCGCCGTCCGCGAGCGAGCGCGGGATGGGTTGGGTGGTGACGTCCTCGCCGCGGACGGCGACGGAGACGACCGGGTCGTCCGCCGGGGCGTCCCCGTCGACGACCGTCGACGCGAGCGAGTCGCCCGTCCACTCGGGCGCGGGGTCGACGTCGAGGAGGTCGGTGACCGTCGGCGGGATGGCGTCGAGGCCGACCTGTCCCTCGACGCGGCGCGCGTCCGCGCCCGGCACGTCGACGATGAGGGGGACGCGGACGAGCTCGTCGTAGAGCTTCGGGTAGTGCGCGAGGTGGCCGTGCTCCTGGAACTCCTCGCCGTGGTCGCCGGCGACGACGACGGCGGTGTCCTCGCGGTGACCGGCATCACCGAGCGCGTCGAGGAGGCGGCCGATGCTCGCGTCGACCTGCCGGGCGGCCGCCTGATAGAGCAGGCGGAGCTCGGTGAGCGTGCGCTCGTCGACGCCGAGGCCGAGGCCCGTGCGGGTGTGCGCGTGGAGCATTCGGTGCGTGCCGAGGAGGTCGTCGGAGACCTCGCGGATGTAGCGGGGCGCGGGGACGTACGGTGTGTGCGTGTCCATGTAGTGCACCCAGAGGAAGAACGGGCCGTCGGCGTCCGCGAGGAAGGACTGGGCGGCGTGCTCGACGTCGAAGAGCCGCGAGGTGTCGAGGAAGGGGCGGTCGTCGCTCGTCCCCCTGAGCCACGAGGAGAGGCGGCGTGCGGGCGTGGTCGCGAGCTGGATCCACGCCTCCACCGTGGGGTGCGTGGCGAGATAGCGACTGTAGAGCCCGGAGCCGACGCTCGTGACGAAGGCGTCGAACGCGTCGAAACCTCGGTCGTAGCCCCAGTGCGAGGTGAGGAAGCCGTTCGCGGCGTTATACCCGCCGGTGGCGACGCCGGCCTCCGAGAGCTGGGACGCGAGCGTCGGCGAGCTGGTGACGCCGATGTCGCCGGTGTCCGCGAAGACGGGGCGCGACGCGAGGATGGACGGGAAGGAGAACGGCGTCCAGTTCCCGGTGGCGAACGCGCGTTCGAAGACGGCGCTTCGCTCGGCGAGGCCGTCCAATACGGGTGTGTGGCGCGAATCGTCGTACGGGCCGATCGCGTCGGCGCGGAGCGAGTCGACCGTGATGAGGACGACGTTCGCGGCGGTTCCTGAAGCCACGGTTCGTCCCCCCGTTTGCACTCGGCGTAATTACCTTCATCGCCGTGACGTCGCCACTCGTGCCCTCGCGGTCGACCGGCCGCCGTCGACGCGTACCAGTCCGCCCTCTCGGACTTCCCTCGAACGCCTCACCTTCTCCCTCGCGGCGGCCGCCTCTCGTCCGTTTTGCGCGCTAGCTGCGTCCGGAGAGCCGGCGTTCCGCGCGCTCGACGATGTCGCGGACGGCCTCCTGCTTGTAGTAGCCGATGACGGAGAACGCGACGATGGCGCCGATGAGGACGGCGGCGGAGAGCAGTTGGCCGTTCGCCAGTTCGTCGCCGGCGTAGACCGTGATGACGTACGCTGGGAGGCGGCCGACGGCGATGACGGCGATGAACGCCCGGAGCGGCCACCTCGTGAGGCCGCTCAGGAAGCAGATCGCGTCGTCAGGGAGTCCGGGGATGATGACGAACGCGAGGAGGCCGGGGAGGCCGACGCGCTCGACGAAGCCGTCGAAGCGCCTGAGGACGTCCTCGTGGAGGATGCCCTCGACGAACGAGCGCCCGAAGCGCTTCGAGAGCGTGAACGCGACGATGCTCCCGATGAGGACGCCGGTGAGGCTGTAGACGGTGCCGGCGAGGGGGCCGAAGAGGTAGCCGGAGGTGAGCGCGAGGACCTGACCGGGGATGGGCGCGACGACGACCTGGAGGGCTTGCACGAGGACGAAGACGAGGGGGGCGAACGCGCCGAACTGCCGGATCCACGCGCGGAGCGCCTGCGGGTCGGAGAGGAACGCGCCGTAGTTGCGTACGACGACGTAGAGAGTGACGAACGCGGCGGCGACGAGACAGAGCGCGAGCAGGCCGCGACGTCGGTCACTCCGGGAGGCGAAGATCTCCATCTCGTAGTGGTGCGTCGGTGAGTGTCACATATGAGTCTTCTACATTCTTCTCGGTGAGTCGCGCGGGAATTTTCACCGGTCGTCGCGCCCACCTCGGTTTCCTCGGCGGGTTCGCGCCGGTCGGGTCGCGGAGCCGTGTCCCTGTAAAACAATAGTGAAGCAACATTTTTGGTACTGAAGTGTTTTGTGGCCACTAATGTCACGCTATCCGAGAGGGGCCCGGAGCGCACGGTTGAAATGTATCTCGTGTAATGCGCCCGCGACCGAGACCGTCGACCAATCCTACGTCTGCGTCGGTTGTGGCCGCACGATCATCGACGGCGTGGGCGACGACGTGGTCGGTGGCCGTGACTGACATGTCGGCCGAGTACACCGACGCGACCGCGTCCGACGTCGACACGGGCGAGGTGGACGCCGGCGACGCACTCCTCCTCGGGGCGGAGAGCGAGCAGGACCCGACGGTGAGCGTGATCATGCCGACGATGAACGAGGAGGAGGGCATCGCCGACTGCATCGAGATGGTCAAGCGCGCGCTCGCCGATTCCGGCATCACCGCCGAGATCATCCTCAGCGACGACTCCACTGACCGCACGCCCGACATCGCCCGCGAGATGGGCGCACGCGTCGTCAACCCGGACGACGAGGGCTACGGCTACGCCTACCGCTACGCCTTCGAACACGCCCGCGGCGACTACCTCGTCATCGGCGACGCCGACTGCACGTACGACTTCGAGCAGTTCCCCGCGCTCCTCCAGCCGGTCGTCGCCGGCGAGGCCGACATGGTCATGGGGAGCCGCCTCGAGGGCGAGATTCGCGACGGCGCGATGCCCTCTCTCCACCAGTACGTCGGCAACCCCCTCCTCACGAAGTTCCTCAACGTCTTCTACGGCGCCGGCGTCAGCGACGCCCACTCCGGCTTTCGGGTCTTCCACCGCGACGTCCTCGACACCCTCGACCTCTCCACCGACGGGATGGAGTTCGCCTCCGAGATGATCATGGACGCCGGCGCGCGCGACCTCACCATCGAGGAGATTCCCATCACCTACCACGAACGCAAGGGCGAGGCGAAACTCGAGAGCTTTCGGGATGGGTGGCGCCACGTCCGCTTCATGCTCCTCAACGCCCCCGGCTACCTCTTCAGCATCCCCGGCACGCTCCTCGGCGTCCTCGGCGTCGCCGTCATGGCGCTCGCCGCGACCGGTCTCGACATCGACGGGGTCTCCTTCGGCCCCCACTCCATGATCGCGGGGTCGCTCCTCACCCTCGTCGGGTATCAGACCGCGAGCATGGGCGTCTTCGCCACCATCGCCGCCGACCCCATCCGCCGCCCGAACGACGCCGTCACCGCCGCCATCGTCGAACACGCCTCCCTCGAACGCGCCGCCACCGTCGGCACCGCCATCGGCGTCGCCGGCGGTGCCTACGCGCTCTGGCTCGTCTACGAGTGGGCGACGAGCGGCTTCAGCACCCTCCCGCTCGTCAGCGCCGACATCGTCGCGTTCACCGCCATCGTTCTCGGCGTTCAGACGGTCTTCGGGGCGTTCTTCATGAGCGCCATCGCCAGCGAGAACTAGCCGCACACCGCCGCTCCAGCCCCTCTTTCGCGAGCGGGACTCGGGTTTTCCTCCGCGCCAATTCGTCCTCGCCAGCGGGAGCGTCGTCCCGTCGTCTCAGCTCGTTCGGACGTCCGTGAACTCGAAGCGCGCGCCGCCGCGCTCGCTCTCGGCGACGCGCACCGTCCAGCCGTGCGCGTCCGCGCAGCGCTCGGTAATCGCGAGCCCGAAGCCGGTGCCGGACTCGCTCGTCGAGTAGCCGGCGTCGAAGACCCGCTCCCGTGCCTCCGCAGGGATGCCGGGGCCGTCGTCCGCGACGACGAACCCGTCCGGGCGCGCCGCCACGGTGACCGTCACGGCCCCCTCGTCGTCGGCGCCGGTCTCGCCCTCGCGTCGGGAGTCAGTCGAGGTGTGTTCGACGGCGTGCGCCGGCGTGGGCGACGGCGGGCCGGCCGAACCGTGCTCGACCGCGTTCCGGAAGAGGTTCTCGAGGAGCTGCTGGAGGAGGCTCCGGTCGGCGTACACCGTCGTCGTGCTCGCGACTTCGAGCGTCGCGGCCCCGGTCGGGACGTGTCGCCACGCGTCCTCCGCGACGCTCGCGAGGTCGAGCGCGGTCTCCTCGCGGACGTGGTCGCCGGTTCGTGCGAGCGTCAGGAGGTCGTCAATGAGGTCGTTCATGCGCTCGTGCGCCCGTCCGACCTCCGCGAGCGCGTCGCTATCACTCGTCTCACGCGCGAGGTCGAGGTAGCCGCTCGCGACGTTCAGCGGGTTGCGGAGGTCGTGTGACACGACGCTCGCGAACTCCTCGAGGCGCTCGTTCTGCCGCATCAACTCGCGCTCGTCGCGCTTTTGCTCCGTGACGTCCTGCACCGCGCCACGGAGGGTGACGACGTCGCCGCCCTCGAGCACGGGCACGCCCTGCACGCGCAGCCAGCGCACGTCCTCGGTCGGCGTCAGGAAGCGCACCTCGATATCGAAGGACTCCCCGTCTTCGAGGCCGGCCTCGACGGCGTTCGCGACGGTGGCGCGGTCTTCCTCGTGGTAGACGTCGAGCGCCCCTTCGAGCGGCGGCTCCTCGTCGCCCTCGATCCCGAGGATGTCGAAGAGGTTCTCCGACCAGAAGACGTCCATCGTTTCCGCGTCTATCTCCCAGCCGCCGACGTCCGCGATTCGCTCCGTCTTCTCGAGGAGGTCGCGCACCCGCACGAGCTCGCGCTCGCGGTCCGTTCGCTCCGTGATGTCGCGGTCGGAGACGATGATCGCCGTCACGGTGCCGTCGTCGTCGCGCACCGGCCGGAAGGTGCCGCTGACGGTCCGCATCCGGTCGGTGCCCGTGATGTCGGCTTCGAACTCGACGTATTCGCCGGCCGCCGCGCGCGCCACCCACTCGTCGACGTCCGCCCGGAGCGCGTCATCGTCACCCCACCACGGCGTTTCCGCGAACGGTTCGCCGAGCACGTCGTCGAGGTCGCCCTCGATGTACTCCATCGCGGTCTGATTGACGTCCCGAACGACGCCGTCCGGCTCGAGGACGCCGACGAGGATGTTCGGGTCCTCGAACATCGCCCGGTACTGGCGCTCGGCGCTCGCGAGCTCGCGCTCGCGTTCCGTCCGTTCGGTGACGTCGCGCGTGAATCCGCCGAGGTGCGTGACCGTGCCCGACTCGTCCGTGATCGGCTCGCCCTTGATCCAGATGTCGCGCGTCGTCCCGTCGGGCGTGACGACGCCGACCTCGATGTCCATCGACACGCCCTCCCCGAGGGCCTCAATCGCGGCTTCGAGGCGCTCGCGGTCGCCCGGCGCCACGGGCTCGAGGAACGCCCGCGGGTTCGCTTCGAGACGCTCGCGGGGCTGGCCGAAGACGTCCTCGTAGGCGTCGTTGATGAACACGACCTCCTCCCATTCGGCGCTGACCAACCAGAGGACGTCCGTCGTCCGGTCGGCGAGCTCTGAGAAGAGCCGCTGGGCGTCGTTCATCGTCGTCTCCGCGCGCTCGTGCTCGACGAGCGTCACGATGCGATTCGCCAGCACGCCGTAGTGGTCGATGCTGCCCTCCTTCTGGAGGTAGTCGCTCGCGCCCGCCGTGATGGCGTCGCTCGCGACTTCCTCGGAACCCTTCCCCGTGTAGAGGACGAACGGCACCCGGGGGTGCGTCGCGCGCAGCACCCGGAGGAACTCGATGCCGTCCCGTCCCGGCATGTCGTAGTCGGAGACGACGCAGTCGAACGTCTCGTCCGCGAGTGCGTCCAGTCCCGCGTCCGCGCTCTGGACGGTCTCGACGCTGAGGCGGCCGTTCACGCGTTCGAGCGACGTCGCGACGAGCTCACCGAGCGCGGCGTCGTCGTCCACGTGTAGGACGCGGATCTCGTCGCTCGCCTCCCCGCCCGACACGAGGTCGTTCATCGCGCCGCCCCCGGATTGCGAGCGCTGGCGCCGTCGCCTCCTGCGATGTGCTCGACCGGTTCCGCGTGTGTGTGGCGCATGCCTCGGTGTCTCCCGTCGGTCCCAGCGCATTCACTCAGCCGCGAATGGCGGCGCCCGACTGTCTCGTACTGTACGGAGTCGATTGCGGCGTAAATACCTACCTCTGAACACGACTACCGTGTGCCGTGGCGGCCACGACCAGTCGCCCCAGCCACGCCGCGCTCCCCGCGACCGCCGAGCGGATCACCTGGCACCTCGACGACCCGGGCGACTGAGTGCCCCCCACCGACTGCGAACCGGTGCGGAATGTGATACTAACACAGCTATATGTGTTTGTGCCTTGAACACTACTCACAGGGATCAGGAGTCCGATGCCAACGTGCCAGAACTGTGGTGAATTCCTCTCTTCGGAGTTCCTCGAGCGGGTCGCGCGCGACGCCGACTCCGGGGACCCGCTCTGCCCGTACTGCACGCAGCCGTTCCTCTGACCGGCTGACCGATGCGACACCTACAAAACCCGGACTGTCGAATATCCGGCCGA
The DNA here is from genome assembly GCF_014647455.2 of Halarchaeum grantii. Lineage (NCBI taxonomy): Archaea > Methanobacteriati > Methanobacteriota > Halobacteria > Halobacteriales > Halobacteriaceae > Halarchaeum > Halarchaeum grantii. The sequence goes on from NZ_BMPF01000008.1 coordinate 39,595, forward strand.
TGACCACGCGGCGTCGCGAGCGCTTCATCGTCGGCCACCTCGCGTGGCTCCTCGTCTCCCTCGTCGCGCTCAGCGCGCTCGACGCCCTCACGTACGAACTCTACTTCGTCGTCGGCCTCATCGGCTTCCTCGTCGTCGTCGAACTCACCGCCCCGATCGCGGTCACGCCCGCGTGGCGCCGCCGCCTCCGCTGGCTCATCGCCGTCGGCCTCCTCGTCTTCGGCTACGTCGTCGTGAAACGCATCCTCGCCATCCTCCCGCCGGGGGTGCTCTGAGCGTGGACGTGCCGTGGCGCACCGGCGCGCTCGTCGCGCTCCTCTGTGCCGTCCTCCTCACCGGCGGCTACGCCGCCGCCACGTCGACTGCGGATTTCGGCGCGTACAACCGTGGCTGGGACGGCACCAGCGACCTCCGACAGGTCGCGGCCGACGCCGGCGCGACCCCGACGGTCGTCCGCGACACCGACGAGTACGCGGGCGTCCCGGCGAACGACACCGTCGCCGTCGTGCTCTCGCCCGATCAGCCCTACACGGACGCCGAGCAGCGCACCCTCCGCCAGTTCGTCGCCGACGGCGGGACGCTCGTCGTCGCCGGCGACCGCGACGGCGAGGCAAACGCGCTCCTCGCCGCGCTCGGCGCCCGCACTCGACTCGACGGGCGCGCCCTCCGCGACCCCCGACACTACGAGCGCGGCCCCGCACTCCCTCGTCTCACGAACGTCACCGGGAGCCCGTGGACGACCGGCGTCGACACGCTCGTCTTCAACTACGGCACCGTGCTCACCCCGGCGGGCGGCCGCGTGCTCGCGACGTCCTCCCCGAACGCCTATCTCGACGCGAACGCGAACGGGACGCTCGACGCGAGCGACCCCGTCGGCCGCCACCCGGTCGTCGCCACCGAGTCCGTTCAGGCGGGACGCGTCGTCGTCGTCGCCGACGCCAGTCTGTTCCTCAACGCGATGCTCGAGCGCGGGGACAACCGCCGCTTCGCCACCGCGCTCTTCGACGATCACCGGCACGCCCTCCTCGATTACTCGCACACGGCCGCCCTCCCGCTCGCGGTTTCGGCGCTCTACGCGCTCCGCGACTCGGCGCTCGGCCAACTCGCCGTCGCGCTCGCCGCGCTCGCCGCCGTCGCCGCGTGGCCGTACCGCCGCCGCGTCCTCGACGCCCTCGCACGGTCGGCGCCGACGGAGACCGACACGCCCCCCCGCCTTGACGCCGAGGCCATCGACGCCTACCTCGCCCGCGAGCACCCCGACTGGGACGCGGAGCGCCGCGCGCGCGTCGTGCAAGGGGTTATTACGCGCCGTCGCGAATCCCCGCGCGATGACTGACTCGGCGGCCGCGTTCTACGAAGCGCTCCGCGACGAGATCGAAACCGTCCTCATCGGGAAGACGGACCTCGTCGAACATCTCACGCTCTCGCTGCTCAGCGACGGCCACGTCCTCATGGAGGGCGTGCCCGGCGTCGCGAAGACGACGGTCGCGAACCTCTTCGCTCGCGCGACCGGCCTCGACGTGAACCGCGTCCAGATGACGCCGGACCTGATGCCGGCCGACATCACCGGGACGCACGTCTACAACCAGACGACCGGGGAGTTCACCCTCCAGAAAGGGCCGGTCTTCGGGAACGTCGTCGTCGCCGACGAGATCAACCGCACGACGCCGAAGACCCAGAGCGCGCTCCTGGAGGCGATGCAGGAACGCACCGTCACCGTGCAGGGGGAGACGCTCGCGCTCCCGGAGCCGTTCTTCGTCGTCGCGACGCAGAACCCCATCGAGATGGAGGGGACGTTCGAACTCCCGGTCGCACAGCGCGACCGCTTCCAGCTCAAACTCGACGTCGGCCTCCCGACACGCGAAGAGGAACGCCGCCTCCTCGCGCGCTTCGACTCGAACCCCGACCTCGGTCCGCAGGACGTCACGCAGGTCGTCACCCACGACGACCTCGCCGCCGCGCGCGCCGACGCCTCGAACGTCTATATCGACGAGCGCGTCGTCGACTACGTCCTCGACATCGTCGCGGCGACCCGGGACTCCGCCGACGTCGACCACGGCGTCTCCCCGCGTGGCGCGCTCGCCCTCCAGCGAACGAGCAAGGCGCGCGCGGCGGTCGACGGCCGCGACTACGTCGTCCCGGACGACGTCAAGGCGCTCGCCGTCCCCGCGCTCAACCACCGCCTCGTGCTGAGCACGGACGCCGAAATCAGCGACGTCTCCTCGGTCGCGGTCATCGAGGACGTCCTCGACTCGGTCACTCCACCCGGTGCCGAGGACGTCCGCCCGAACGCCGCCTGAGCGTCACTCGCGTCGACCGCCCGTTGCCTCGTCCGCCTCGAACGCCGGCCAGTCGAGGACGACGCGCTCGTCGGCGCGCTCACCGCCGTCCGTGACGCGGAGTGCGACCGCTTCCCCGCAGTCGCGCGCGACGCCGACCGCGAGGAAGCTCGCGACCGGGTGGTCGAACGTCTCCCCGGGGCCGAACTCGACGCCGGAGAGCGCGACGGCGAGGCGGCCGTCGCCGACCTGCTCGACGTCGCCGCTCTCGACGAGCTCGAACTGGTTCGCGAGGGCGTCGACGAGCGACTCGCCGAGGCGCTCCGGGTCGCCGTCCGCCGACGTGGTGCGCGCGCGCTCGTACTCCTCGAAGAGGCGGTCGCCGCTCGCGTGCAGGGAGACGCCGCGTTCGCGGTCGTCGTCCGTCGCGACGAAGACGGTGGCGAGCGCGTCGTCGTCGGGGCGACGCGCGGTCGCGTGCTGTGGCACGAACAGTCGCGCGCCCGCGTCCGGGTGCTCGACCGGGACGTAGTAGCGGTGGTCGGTGAGCCCGAGTTCGCGCGCGATGTCGGCTTCGTTCTCCGCGAGCGCGCTGAACGCGCGCTCGCCGACCGTGACCGGGACGACGTGCTCGGGCGTCAAGTAGTACGTGAGCACGCCCGCGAACACGCCGGTGCCCGCGAGCGCGAACAGCACCGTTCGCGCGTCCGCGAACGCGACTCCGAGCAGTCCGGCGAGGACGCCTAGCGCGCCGAACGCGGCGGCGCTCCGCCGATAGGAGACGCGTTTCGAGCGGGCGTACTCCTCGCGGAGGCGCCGGTTCTCCTCCTCGACCAGCTGGAGGCGCGTTTCGAGGACCGCATCGTCGTCGGCCGACTCGGCGTCGATGTCTGCATCACTCATGTGTTGAATCGGGGACGAGATCGAGCATGACTAGTTCGTAGCGGTGCACGCCGTAGCCGAGGAGCGCGACGGTCCCGAGGACGAGCGCCGCGAGCGTCCACGTCGGCAGGGACGCGCTGAGACCCGCGCCGAGGACGGCGAGGGCGGCGCCGCTCGCGACCGCGAACGTGGCGAGCGTGCGGACGGAGCGCGTCGCGCGCAGGAGGTGTGCGCCGAGGCCGACGCTCACGCCCCCGACGACGAGGACGAGCGTCGCGAGCGAGACGGGGCCGAGCGCGCCGAGCGCGACGGCTGCGAGGACGGTTGCGACGCGCCCGTCACGGAGGAGCCAGCAGACGCCGACGGCGAGCGCGGCGACGACGCCCGGCCCCCCGTGTCCGGTGGCGAAGCCGATGGCGACGAGGAGGAACCCGATCGCGGGGCCGGTCGCGCGCTCGGCGCGTCCGAGCAGGCGCGTGCTCGTCGCACTCATGCCGGTCGCCTCCGCTCGCGTCGCGCCGTCAGTAACGCTTCGAGCCGCTCGCCGGGCGTGACCTCGTACGCCTCGACGCGCGCGGTCTTCGCGAGCGACTCGCGGAAGGCGACGAACTCACTGTACGCCGCGTACGCCGACTCGAGGTCCGCGAGCGCGTCCGGTTCGTAGAGCGCGCGCGGCGCGATGAAGACGAGGACGTGGTCGTCGCCGTGCTGGAGGAGGTTGACCGTCCGCTGCAGCTCCGCTCGATGTGCGTCGTCCGTGAACACGACGTGCCAGTGCTGGCCGCCGTGGCGTGTCGTGAACGTCTTCGCCGCCCGATAGAGCGGGTCGTCGGCGGTGGCGTGCTGGTGGCGGGTCGCGGTCGTGACGTAGGGGCGGAGGGTCGAGGCGTACGTGCTGTCGTCGCCACGGAGCGCCCGCGTGAGCGCGCCCGCGCCACCTCGCTCGGTCTTCGGCCACGCGACGCCGTCCCCGGTCGTCGGGGTGAGCGCGTGGAGTTTCCGCTCGATGATCGGGTACTGCGTGTGCGCGGTCGCGCTCGCCACGCGGTCGGTGACGCCGTCGTCCCCGACCGCGTAGTAGGAGAGGGGGTCCTCGGCCGCCGCTGCGCTCTCCACGACGGCGAGCGCGGCCTCCCGGAGGTAGTCGAAGGCGGTCACGCCGCTGCGGCCGACGCCGGTCGTCGCGCGGTGGTCGACGAAGACGGCGGTCTGTCGCTCTGTCGTCGCCTCCGCCTCGCGGAGAAACGGCTCGTTCAGTCGCGCGGTCGTCAGCCAGTCGATTCGGGTCGCCGGGTCGCCGGGCTGGTACTCGCGGATGTCCGCCGGGTCGACCCCGGCACCCCAGCGCTCGGCCGTGTGACTCCCGTACGGCGTCGTCATCCGGACGTCGCCCGCGCCGACCTGCACGTCGCGTGGGAGGCGTGGCTCGACGGTCAACGCGACGGCCTCACCGATGGGGAGGGTTTCGCTGAACAGGCCGAACGCGCCCCGAACGGTCACCGTCGGGCGCGAGACCGTGTGCCGGCCCGCGACGGGGACGGTGAGCGAGAAGACGGTTCGTGCCGCGTGCTCGGCGTCCGCGAGCGAGAGCGACGCCGCGTCCGCCTCGACGTCGGCGGCCGCCGGTGGCGTGACCGCGATTTCGAGGGGGACGTCCGTCTCCTCGCGTGTCGCCGTGAGGACGACCGGCACCGATTCGTCGGTCATGAGCGTCTCTTGTGCGGGGACGATGCTGACCGAGAGGTCGCTCGTGAGCGTGCGGAGCGTCCGGACGAACGCGAGTTGCGCGGCGAGCACCCAGCCGCCGAGCAGGCAGAGGCCGAGCAGGACGAGTGGGCGGGCGAACACCACCGCGAACCCCGCCAGAAGCGCGAGCAGGAGGAGGGCTTCGCGGCCGGTTCTGGTCACCCGCATCACCGTATCGACGTATCGCGGGCCAATTGAACCTACTGATACATTCGCGTACGCGAGCCGGTCCGTCCGTGAGACACGCCCCCATCCCGGACGTCGGCTCTCGGCTGTAGAAAGGGGTTTGTACGTCCGTGGGATACGTCACGGACGTGACTTGGGTCACGCGACGGCGCGCCCGGCTCGTCTTCGCCGTGGCCGCGGCGTTCGCTCTCTGCGTCTCCGGCGTGCACGCGGGCCCAGCGGCCGAAAGCGCGGCCGCCACGCCGACCGCACAGGTGAGCGGACCCGACAACGACACCGCGAACAACTCCTCGGTGCCACACCACCGCGACCCCGCGACGTACGAGGAACCGGGTGAGATCCGGGGGCTCGAGTCGTGGCTCGATTCGCACCTCGGCGCGCGACTCGCCGCGAGCACGCGCAACGTGAGTCAGGGCCAGTACGAGGCGGCGCGCGCGGTCGTCGGCGACGCGTACAGCGACCGCCTCGACCAGTACGTCGACGTCGCCGGCGCGACCGACTACGAGAGCGACGACCGGGCCGCCGACGAGTTCGCGCGCGCACAGGACGCCCAGCGCGAGTACGTCTCGAGCACGAGTCGCTACGAGCGCGTCCACGAGCAGTATCAGCGCGCCCGCGACGCGGGCGACGAATCGCGCGCGCGGCGCCTCGCCCGCGAGCTCCAGCGTCTCGCCACCAACGTCACCGAGCACCGCACCGCGGTCGTCGAGTCGTACCGCGCGGTCGGCAACGGGACGGCGGTCGACCTCACGGCGGCGATGCAGCGCACGAACCGGAGCACGGAGGCGGTGCTGTCGACGCAGTCGAGCGTGCGCGGCGAGACGTTCACGCACACGCGCGTGACGCTCACCCTCGACGACGCGACGCTCACGCCGACGCGACAGAGTCGCGCCACGGGCGTCCTCCGCACCGCCGACGGCGCCCCGATTCCGAACGGCACGGTCGTCCTCCGGGTCGGCGCGGACACGCTCACGACCACGACCGACGCGGACGGCCGATACGCGCTCACGTATCGCCCGGTCGACCTCTCGACGGCGACCGAATCCGCCCGCGTCCGCTATCGGCCCGCAAGCGCGTCGCCGTACCTCGGTGCGAACGCCACCACTCCCGTCGACGTCGCGTCCGCTCCGGCGACCGTCACGCTCACGTCGACGCCGCGAGCGGCCGCGTACGGTGAGTCACTCCGCGTTACGGGCGACGTCGACGTCGCCGGTGCGCAGTTCGCCGGTGTCCCCGTTCGCGTCACGCTCGGTGGCGATGTCGTCGCGCGCACCACGACGAACGCGAGCGGCGGCTTCACCGCCACGCCCCGTCTCGGCGCGCGACCCGCTGCCGGCACGGCGCCACTCACCGTCGAGGCCGGTCGCACGGACACCGCCATCGAACCGGGGCGCGCGGCGACGACGCTCACCGTCCGCGAGACGGCGACGTCGCTTTCGCTCACCGCGAACGCGTCCCCGTCGACGCTCGACGTCGCGACGCGACTACGCACTCCTGACGGCGGCGTCGCCGGCCAGCCGGTCGTGGTGCGCGCGAACGGGACGCGCCTCGCGACGCTCACAACCGACGGCGACGGCACCGCGAACGCCACGCTCACGCTCCCGTCGCGTCTCCAACCGACGACCGGGGCGCGCACGCTGACGATAACGGCCGCGTACGCGGCGTCCGGAACGAACCTCGAGGCGGCGTCCGCTCGCACGGCCGTCACCGTCTCGCCACCGCCCGCGTCGTCGAGCGGCGTCACGCTGACGCAGGCGTGGATCCTGCTCGGCGCCGTCCTCGTCGCGAGCCTCCTGTTCGCGCTCGCGTACGCGCTCTGGCGTCGCGACCTCGAAGCCGACGACGACGTGCCCGAGCCGACGCCGGACCCGGAGCCCGACCCGGCGACGCCCGCGCTCGCCGACCGCCTGCTCGCCACGGCGCGCGCCTCGCTCGACGACGCCGAGGCCGCGACGACGGTCGAGACGGCGTACGCCGCCGTCCGTCGCGCGTTCGACGAGGACGACGCCCGCCTCCGCCAGCGCACGCACTGGGAGTTCTACACGACGCTCAGCGACACGCTCGGGGAGGACGAACGCGCCGCGCTCGAAACGCTGACGTCGACCTACGAGCACGCGACCTTCGCCGGGCGTCCGGTCTCGCGCGCGGACGCCGAGGCCGCGCTCGCCGCCGCCGAACGCCTCGTCGAGGACGCGTAATCGCGGTTCCGACTGCCTTTTCACCCTCTATCGCCAACCCCGGCACGCATGAGCGACGCCCCGGACTGGACGCGCCTCCTCCCGCGGCCGCTGCGCCGCCTCCCGGCGGACATCGCGGCCACCGTCGCGCTCACGCTCGTCGGCGTCCTCCTCCCGGTTCTCCCCGTGCTGAAGGAGACGCCGCTGCGCGTCCTCTTCGGCCTCCCGCTCGTCCTCTTCCTCCCCGGGTACGCGCTCGTCGCCGCGCTCTTCCCCGAGGCCGGGAGCGACGACGCGGGCATCGACGGCGTCGAGCGCGTCGCGCTCTCCTTCGGCCTGAGCATCGCCGTCACGCCGCTTCTGGGACTGGTGCTCAACTTCACGCCGTGGGGAATTCGACTGATCCCGATTCTCGTCGCCGTCGGCGGGTTCACGCTCGTCGCGGCCGGTGTCGCGGCCGTCCGCCGCTGGGAGACGCCGAGCGAGGAGCGCTTTCGCGTTCCCTATCGCGAGTGGGCGAGCGACGCGCGCGTCGAACTCCTCGAACCCGACACCACGACGGACGCCGCGCTGAACGTCCTCCTCGCGGTGAGCGTCCTCGTCGCCGTCGCGAGCGTCGGCTACGCCGTCACCGTCCCCCAGCAGGGCGAGGCGTTCACCGAGTTCTACTACCTCACGTACGGCGAGGACGGCGACCTCGTCGCGGACGACTACCCCTCCGAGATGGTCGTGAACGAGTCCGCGCCGCTCGTCGTCGGCGTCGGCAACCACGAGCACCGCGCGCAGAACTACACGTGGGTGCTCCTCGAACAGCAGGTGCACGTCGAGAACAACACGACGCTCGTGGACCGATCGGTGCGACTCGAGACGCATCGCCTCCGCCTCGCCGCCAACGAGACGCGCCACACGAACGTCACCATCACGCCGGCGTTCGCGGGCGAGCGCCAGCGCTTCGCCTTCGTGCTCTACAAGGGCGAACCGCCCGCCGACCCGAGTGTCGAGAGCGCGTACCGCGAGGTCCACCTCTGGGCGAACGTCACCGAGGCGTCCGCCTAGACGACGCGCGTCCTCCCGCGCTCGGTCACTCGTGGCCCTTCGACGGCGAGGCGTTCGCGGACGCGCTCGGCGTCGGGGCGCGCGATAGCGCCGCCTCGGCAACCGGCGTCTTCGTGAGGCCGCCCTGACAGCCCTGACAGAGGTCGTCCTGCCACGCGACCGTCGAGACCGTCTCCCGCTCACCCCCACAGTACTGACAGTACTGCGTCGTCGTCGGCGCGATTCGCGACGACAGCTCGGCCGGGCCGTCAGCGTCGTGCGCCGATGGGACGCCGGTCCCGCAGGTCCGGCAGATGTCACGTTGCCAGCCCACGGTCTTCGCTACTTCCCGCTCCGAGTCACAGGTCGGGCAGTATGACCGCTCCGCTCCCCCTCTCATACATAAACGTACTGGCCAACTCAGTAACTAAAACTGGTTTATCGTTCACATAATCAACACCAGGAAGAAAAGTTGACTTACGAACAGGTGTCCTGACTAACTACCACACGCCGGTTTCCCGTGCCCCGCTCACCATCGTCGCGCGTCGCTCACGCCCGTCGACGGCCGTCCGCTGACCAACTTCATCGCTGACGGTGCGACCCGCGAGCAACGCCCCACTGCCTCACGCGTCACCCCGTTGCGACACGAGGGCGCGAACGCGCCCGCTGTACTCACGGTGGAGGCCGTCCGCACCGAGGTGGCTGAGGAACCCGAGGAGGAACGCCGCGCTCTCGGTGAGCGCCACGGCACGAACCGGCGCTCCGACCGACCCGTCCGTGCCGAGGAGGAGGCTCACGACTGCGCCGACGCAGAGCGCGACGACGACGCCCGTCGAGAGCCGGTGCGTGACCGTTCGATGCGTCGGGCGCAACACCGGGAAGAGCCGCCGCGTCCCGACCCACGCGCCCCACGCGAGCGACGCGACGACGACGCCGCCGAGGAACGCCCCCGGCCGCCCGGTCGCTCGCGTGACCGTCGCCGCGATGGCCGGGCGATAGCGGAGGCCGACGACGAGCGCGACCGCGGCGACGAGCACCGGACAGACGTCCGCCCCGTAGCGATGCGGGATCGACGCCGGGTGGTCGAGGTCGGGGAAGAGCGCGCCGGCGAGCGTCGCCGGGAGGCTCACACACACGAGCGCGAGCGGGCCGAGCGAGCACGCGCCGAGGAGGTAGGCGCTCGCGGTCGCGGCGACGAGGACGGCATGGGTTGCGAGCCCCCATCGGAGATGCGTCTCGAAGCCGCTCATGCGTGCCCGGCACACCCCCGTGAGTCTCGCGGCCCCTGCTGGGCTGCGCTCGCGCGCGACCGCCAGCGGCGCGTCGACGTCTCAGTCATCGAGATCGAGCGCGATGCTCTCGGTGCCCGGGTCGTCGCCCGTCCCGGTCGTCGTCTTCGTGGCGCCCGACCGGTCGTCGCGCGTCGACCCGCCGAGACTTCGGATGGCGTCCGCGACGGCGCGCTCGGCGCTGGCGGTGAGCGGCTGGTCGGCGACCGACTGGAGCGTCGAGCGCGTGGCCGCCCGGAGGCGGCGCCGATAGATGGCGCCGGCGACGAGCGCGAGCGCCCCCATCGATGCGGCGCCGATGGCGCCGCTGGTCAGCGGGGAGAGCGTCGGCGTGATGCCGTAGGCGGCGTGCTCGGCCGTGACGGTGGGCGCGACGCGCTTCGAGGTCTCGACGACGCGCTGCGTCCGCGCGAACTGCGTTTCGACGTGGACCGTCGCGAGCGTCTCGCCCTGCGGGAGCACGGACTTCGGGTAGACGCGGAAGCTGATGGAGGCGGTCTCGCCGGGTTCGAGGCGACCGAGGTCGAAGGTCGGCGGCCGGTCGACGGTTCGGTCGATGACCTGCTCGCCACCCGTGGTCTCGCTCGTCGAGATGGACGACGGCGCGATGAACGCCGCGCGGTCGGTGGCGAGCGTGAGCTCGGTGGCGTTGATGGGGCCCGTGCGCTCGGTCGGCGCGACCGTCACCGTCACCGCGACCGCGTGGTCGGCGTCGGCCGAGGTCCCGACGAACGTCTCCTCGACGCCCACGGGCGCGTCCGGCACGCCCTCGCTGGCGCTGGCGTCCACGCTGACGATGGCGACGCCCCCGACGACCACCGCGACGACGAGGCAGGCGGCGACGAACGCGCGGGTGCGCTCAGTCATCGTCCTCACCCCACTCGGGGAGGGTCGCATTCTCGATTTGGCTACGCATCGACACCGGGTGGCTGGCCGGCAGGAGCTCCGGGTAGGCGTAGCACTCGGCGAGCGGGATGGGGGTCCCCCAGAGGGTGGGCTGGCCGCGCTCGAGCGACGCCCGGAGCGCGCCGTGGTCGAAGTCGTCGAGCGCGAGGCCGCCGTGGTAGGCGAGCAGGCCGATTCGCTGGTCGTCGTTGCAGACGACCGCCCGGGACTGTTTGTCGAACTCGTCTTCCGCGACCGTCTTCGGGGCGTTCCCGGTGGCGCCGTCCTGCCAGATGCGCTCGCGGACGGCCTGCGTGCAGAAGACGACGGGGCGGTCGCGACTCGGTGTCCGCGACTCGTTGCGGGTCTCGAGGCGCGCGCCGAGGACGCCGTCGTCGTGGTTGTCGAGCGTCTCCCGGAGGAGCGTCGCGACGCGCTCGCTCTCCATCACGCCGTCGTCGATGAGCGCGGTGATGCCGGCGTCCTCCGCGACGCGCTCGCCGTCGAGTTCGACCCCGCTGGCGACCGGGAGCGTGACGAACCGGCCGAGCGGCGCTTCCCGGATCACCTCGATCTTGTCCTCCATCTTCGACTTCGCAGCGTCTCGCTGTTGCGTCGCGGTCCCCCGGTTGCTTACCGCCGTCTCGCGGGCGTCGTCCAGCGCCGCACGCCGCGCCTCCAGCGTCTCGATGACGTCGTCGCGTTCGGCCGCGATGTCCTCGGCGAGGCTCGCGAGGCGGTCGCGCTCTTCGAGGGCCTCGCGGAGCCGCTGGAGGTTCTCGCGGGTGCGTTCGAGGTCCTCCTTGCAGTTGGTGTACGTCGCGCGGTCGGTGATGCGCGCGCTCATCCCGAGGTCGTCGAGCTCGCTCGACAGTGACGCGACCTGGTCCTCGAGCATCGGCTCGATGGTCTGGACGAACTGCGTCTTCGCGCTGTCCGTCTCGTCGAACGCGGGGTCGAACGCCTCGATCTCGTCCCCGCGACGCTCGACGTACTGGTCGACGAGCGCGCGGAACCGGTGGCTCCGAAGCTCCATCGCGGTCTCGCGGTACATCGCGGCCATGAAGACCGCGCGCTGGATGCGGTCGGCGTCCACGCGGTCGTGGAACGTGTGCGTGCGGCGGTTCTGGTGCTCGCCGAGCTCGGTCTCGATACCGTCGAGGCGCGTGGAATGCGGGTCGATGTTCCCGGCGATCTGGCGCGCGCGCTCGAACTCCGTGACCATCGCTTCGGGAACGGCCGTCACGTCCTCACCGTCCGCGTTCTCCGCGACCTCGGCGACGAGGTCGCCCTCGCCACGGAGGTGGTCGTCGGCGTCGATGGCGGCGTCGAGCTGTGCGCGCGCCGCGTCGAGCGCCTCGATCTCCGCGCTCAGTTCCTCGACGGTTTCGTCGTGCGCCTGGTAGTCGCGCTTATCGTCGAGGAGCGTGTCGATCTTGTCGACCGGGACCTCGAAGTCCGCGCCGCGCACCTCGTAGAAGGTGTGTTCGAGGGCCTTGGCCTCGTTCTCGACGTCGACGAACTGGGGTTGGCCCTTGCGCATCCACTCGACGACGACGCGGGCCGCCGTGCGGTCGACGCCCTCGCGGTATTCGGCGTCGTCGCTGCGGTCCTGGTCGTAGCGCAGGAGGAAGACCCCGGAGAAGGGGTTCTCGGTGATGGTGTAGGCCGAGCGTCGGTTGTTCGCTTGGTCCCGCGAGGCGAGCAGCGGGATGCGCAGCGGGTACTCCGTGTCGCCGTCGTAGTCGGTGATGGCGCGCAGTTCGTCGAGGAGCGCGAGCGAGTTCGCGGGGTAGCGCCAGTGGACGTCCGGGGCGTCGCCGCCGCCGTCGAAGTCCTCGGTGCTGGCGAGGCTGCAGACCGCCCAGTGCTCGAAGCCGGGCTGGACCTCCCCGTCGAGGTCCTTCAGCACCTCGTGGAGCAGGCCGGTGACGAGCGGGGCGATTCCGGAGCCGGTCCCCCCGCCTGCACCGACGAGGTGGAAGACGTTGACCGCGCTCGGGCCGCTGACGTCCGGATCGGACTCGAAGTGCTCGACGAACTCGCTGATAGCCCGGCGGATCTTGTCCTCGTGGCTGCCGACGCGCTCGGGGTTGTCGAAGTAGTAGCGCCCGAGGCAGGGGTCGCGGCCAGCGCCGTCGCCGCCGTCGATGGTGATGTCGTCGCGGAGGTAGTGTCGGTTGCGTTTGTCGTGGTCGTGGAAGCGCCGGTCGGGCGTCTTCAGCGTGACCGTCTCGATGTCGTCGCCGAGGTCGCTGAACTTCTCGGTGCCGGAGTTGATGGCGACCATCCGCACGCGCTCGGCGATGCCCTCGCGCTCGGCGAGGTCGAGCACGGCGTTCCCCATCTCGATGCCGCCGTCGCCGCCGCAGACGAGGACGGTCGGGGTCTCGGTCAGGATCGATTCGTCGTCGTCGTCCGGGATGCTGACTGTGGTGGTGTCGGGCATGGTCGGGGTCGAGAGCGACGCGGGGCCGCGCCGCGCCGTTCTCACTCCCAACAAGCGCCCCCTATATCACCATCCTATCACTTTTTCCGGGCGCGGTGTGCGCTCTCGCGAGGGGAGGCGTTCCACGCGTGGAATCGGTCCCGGCGCTCCATCGGCCGCCTTCAGAACGGCGAGGACGGCATGAAGCCCGGATTTCGGGACACCAGCTCGCCGACGTCCTCGTCCGGCCCCTCGTCGTCTATCTCGGGGAACATCCGCATGAACTGCGTCCACGAGAGCACCCACGCCGAGGGGTTGTCGTCGCTCAGCATCTCCGCGCTCGCGAGGAAGACGACGTGCGTTCCCTCGACCTCGAAGCGCTCGACGACGGCGTCCGGGAGTTTCCCCGGCGCGCGAATCCGGGCGTTCTCGCCCGGATAGCCGTCGACGACGTTCCAGTCCGCATACCGGTACTCGGACTTGCGCGCGGGCGAGCGCGAGATGAAGACGAACTGCGAGCCCGCGTCGTAGTTCCAGTGGACGATTGCGTCCTCGCCGTCGTCGACGACGTACTCCTGTGCGAGTTCCGGCAACTGCACGCGGCGGTTGCTCTGCACGGCGCGTGGCTCCTGAAGCGGCCACGGCTCGTCGAACGCCGCCGCATCTATGGGGCTCGCGTCTCCACCCGACCCGTCAGTGGCCGCTCTCCCGGCCTCGTCTCCGCGCACGTCTGCTCACCTGTCAGCGCGTATCCACGGCATCGGTATAATCCCACCGCCGCCTGCGGGCGAACGCTTTAGTCGCCCTCGCCGATAGCACGCCGTGTGCGCTCGCCAGTCGCCCTCACAGGACTCCTCGCACGCCTCCGCGACCCCTTCGACGTCTACGAGATCCGGTGGGCGACGGCCCTCCCCCGCCCCACCGTCGAGTCCCGCCTCGACGACGCCTTCGAGCGGACCGCTGACGACGCGACCGGCTGGCGACACGACCACACGCTCGTCTACACCGACCGCCTCTCGGTCACGGACGACGGCGAGGTCCGCATCGTCCGCCGCTGGCCCGCCGCCGTCCGCCTCGCCGTCCTCGGCCTCGTCCTCCTCGCGCCGCTCGTCACCGCCTCCGTCTGGTCGGTCTTCCTCTACTTCGGCCTCGCGGCCCTCCTCCAAGGACATCCGGACACCGACCCGCCCCTGCAGGGCTGCGTCGAGACGACACGCGAGGCCGCCAACGGGCTCGTCGGCGTCACGATGCTTCTCTCGGTCGTCGCGGCGCTCCGGCACTTCGACGCCACGGTCGATTCGTGGCTCGTCACACCGCTCGCCGTCGCCGTGCTCCTCCTCGTCCTCGTGAACGCCTATCTGGAGGACTCCCTCCCCTTCGTCACGCCCGACCTCAGCAAGCGCGTCCTCCTCATCCCGTACAACTTCCTCGCGCTCGCCGGCCCCGTCCTCATGCTCTTCTTCCCCATCGTCGTGTTCTCCGCGTGGGTCTCCCGGACGGGCGACCGACTCGCCGCGTACACCTCGGAGACCCTCAACCGCGCGTCGCGCTCAGTGCTCTCCGACATGCTCGGCACCAGCCTCCCCGCGACCGGGCAGATCGACGCGGAGACGATTCGCCACCTCGTCATGCAACTGTTCGTCCCGTACGCGCGGATCGCCCTGCTCGCCGCCGCCATCTCGCTCTTCCTCTGGGTGCACACGTCACGCACGACGGTTCGCGCGCTCCACCGCTATCGCCTCGACCGCTTCGCCTCAGACGCGCGACGCGCGGTCGTCTTCCTCCTCTACGCCGCGTTCACCGCGCTCCTCTACACCGTCACCGCCGTCGCCGTCGCCATCCTCGCCTTCGGCGTGACCGGCGTCTACCCCCTCCCCGACGCCACGCTCCAGCCGCTCCTCACGCTCCTCCCCGCCGACACGCAGCCGACGCCGACCGCCTTCCTCGTGGACCTCTACCGCACCCTCGACTACACCTTCCGCGACGCCGGCCTCCCCGCCCGCGCCGTCGGCATCGGCTATCTCTGCCTCCTCCTCTGGCCGTTCGTCTTCGTCGCGCTCGGCACTGTCACCGAACTGCTCGCCCGCCCGATCCGCGTCGCGACCGTCTTCCTGCGCTCGTCGTCGCTCCCCGAAGACGACGGCCAAGACCTCCTCCCCGACGCCGTCGAGGTCCGCCGCATCGACCGCGCCGGCTTCCCCGCCCTCCGCCCGCTCTCGCTCCCCCTCGGTCTCGGCCACTACGTCTTCGTGAGCGACGTCCTCGTCGCGGAATGCAGTCGCGCGGAACTGCACGCGCTCCTCGAGCACGAACACTACCACATCCGCGAGCGCAGCCTCGGCGTCGGCGCGACCGTCCTCTCCTCGCTCCTCGGTGGCACCACCCTCCTCCCGGCCTTCTACGACTACCGCGAGAGCGAGCGCGCCGCCGACGCCGCCGCCGCTGCCGTGCTCGACGCACGCACCGTTCGCGACGCCATCCGGCGGATATACGAACTGCGCGCCCGCACCGACGGTACGCCCCTCGCGCTCCCCCACCCCGGTATCGTCGGTGCCGACACGCGCACGCCGCAGGGCGACGCCACCGCCGTCGACTCGCTCCGCGACGCCGTCGAGCGCCTCCGCACGACCGTCTACGCGTACGGCACGGCACCATATCGGCTCTACTTCGGGAGCGTGCTCGTCGACACCGCGCACCTCCGGAAACGCGAGCGGCTCGACGCGCTCCGCGACCTCGAGGACTAGCCGTCGTCGCGCTCGAGGCGACGCACCGCCGCGATCCGCTCCTCGTTCGACGGATGCACCCCACCAGCGAAATACCCGAAGAGGAAGTCGAACACCCGATTCAGGCCCGCGACGGCGCGGCTATCGCCCATCTGCATCGTTGGGAGGAACGTGACCGCCGACTCCTCGAGTACGTCCCACTCCTCGCGGGCGAACCGCTCGAGCACGCCGACGAGGACGTCCGCGCCATCGGCCCCCGGGACGGCCTCGTCGACGCGGCGCACCGCACGCTCGTCCGCCGTCAGCTCGCGCGCGTGGAAGTCGTAGATGCTGTACACGACGTTCTTCCCCATCAACGCGAACGTCGGTAGGCACGCGAGCACGAACTGGAGGTACGCCCCACGATGCTCGAAGTGACTCTCCTCGTGTGCGATCACCGCCGCGCGCTCCGCCGGGTCGAGCGCGGCCAGCGCCCCCTCCGAGAGCACGATCGCGCGAGCACACGGGTCCCAGTACGCCCCCGCGTAGAACTCCTCGCGCGGCAGCACCCACACGGGATACGCGGGCTCGAACGGCACGGCGTCCGCCGACAGGCCGCTCCGGTCACAGCGGCGTCGCACCGCCCACACCATGCCGGCCAGCCGAGCGAGCTGATAGCCGGCCCCGCAGACCAGATAGACCGTCGGCAGCGCGAGCGAGACGCCGAGCAGCCAGACGCTCGGCGATGCGCCCGCCGTCGCGAGCCGCCACCCGAGCACGACCGACCCGAGCACCACCGCGAGCAGCGTCCCCGCAGCCGTGATCATCGCGTACGCCGACACCGCCGCCACGCGTGTCGACACCGTCCGCCCCTCGCTCGTGAACCGACGCCGCGTCGCGTCGCTCGACGCGAACAGCCAGCGCCAGCCAGCGACCCAGACACCGCTCACCGACACCGCGCTCGCGACGACGGCACCCGAATCGACGAGGGACGTCACGGGGAGCGGCCGAACCGTGATGGCGAGGTGCCACGGGACCGAGAGCACGAGCAGCCCCGTGAGCGCCGCCGCCGTCACGACCTGTAGTGGCACGAGCCGCCGCGACCCCTGTCGGCCGAGCAGCACCGCGACGAGCAGAGCGCCGCCCCCGAAGACGCCACACGACACCAGCGGCCGACGCACCGTGACGGCCGTGTTCAGCGCGGCGAACGCCACTAGCCCCACGCTCGCCGCCGCCGTCACCGCCACGTACCGGCTCGCCACCGGCGGCAGCGTGCGCAGCCACGCCGTCCCCACGGCCGATACGCCAGCGCACACCGACTCGACCCGCCGTGTCCAGCCGTGGACCGCCCACAGCACACACCCCACGCTCGCACACAGTACACCGACTCGCCCCCCGCCGGCCAGCGAGCCAGCGACACAGAGCCACACGACGGCCAGCGGCCCCACCTGCGGGTACCGCGTCCGCGACACCGACACCTGTCCGTCCGGCAGTCGACTCCCCGCCACCGTCGCGCTCGTCCCACCAACCACACCGAGGACGCCCAGCGCCCACAGCCACAGCGCGCCCGTCCCACCGCCCAGCCGCGACGCCAGCGCGCCGAGCAGCACCGCGACGACGCCGGCGAGCACGCACAGATACCACGCCCGCGTCATCCGAACCGTCTCCGTCACCCGCGTTTCCGCCGCGCCGCGCTCGACCGTCCACGTCGTCCGCCGCGCTAGGAGCCCCGCGAGCGGCTCCGCAACGTGCTCGTACGCGACATCAGCGTCCCCCTCGTCGTCGAGGTTCCGCGAGAACACGACGGCGGGCACCCGAAGCGTCCCCGCCCGTTCGGCGACCGCGAACGACTCCCGCATACCTCGCGCTGACACACTCGACGCCCAAAGCCGTTCGCCGTCCGGCGCACGACACGCGACCCGCACCGATGCTTTACCCGTCCGGGCACCCAAGTCGGAGAGACACGATGCCTCCGGGTGATGGTCCAGCGCGCCAGCACGAGCACCGAGCCGACCATCCGCCGGTCGCGTGTGACGCCTGTGAAGACGTCCTCCGCGCCCGTGGCTCGCACTCGCCCTCGTTTCTCCTGCTGGACACGCTCAGAGTCCCCGTCCTCGGCTGCGACGACCACCTCGAACAGTTCACGACGATCTGTGGCTACACGACCACCGAGACGCCCGCGCTCCTCGACCATCGCCCGGCCGGCGGCGTCTCCTGTCCGAGTTGCGGGCTCGCCCCGCACACCCCCGGACAGCCGGTCATCCCCGTCCACGACGGCGCCGTCGCCACGCTCTTGTGCCCGGAACATCAGGCCGCCCTCGTCTCGCGCTTCCAGACCGGCCTCGACACACACCACCAGCTCACCGAGTCGCTCGACACGCCGTAGGGCGCGGTGGTCTTCCGCCGAGTCGCGTACTACCGGCGCTACCAGCACCACGGCGAACGCTTTTCCGGAACAGATAGCGTTTACATTCTCCTCGTCGGCCCTCCTGTATGCCGGGTGCCCGACTGCGCGACCTGAGCGAAGCCGTCGAGGAGCAGACGGCACTCGTCGTCGGACTGATCAGCGGCTCGCAGTTCTTCAACCACGCCTTCCTCGTTCTCCTCCCGCCGATCCTCCCGATCCTCTCGCGCGACCTGCAGGTCTCCATCGGGCTGTTGGGGCTCGCGCTCGGCGCGCAGGCGCTCGTCAACACCGCGTTCCAGTTGCCCTTCGGCTATCTCGCCGACCACTACGACCGCACGATCACGCTCGGCCTCTCCTCGGTCCTCGGCGCGGTCGGCGCGCTCGCCACGGCGCTCGCGACCACTTTCCCCGAACTCGTCCTCGGGCAGGTCGTCCTCGGCCTCGGCGTCGCCGGCCACCACCCCGCACACTACCCGCTCCTCACCGACGCGACGAGCGACGACACGCGCGGGCGCGCGTTCGGCGTCTACAACTTCGGCGGCAGCCTCGGCTTCGCGACGCCGCCCGTCGTCATCACCGCCATCCTCGCCGTCCCCGGGTTCACGTGGCGACACGGCGTCGGCCTCATCGGCGCCGTCGGCCTCCTGTACGCCGTCGTCGTCACCGTGCTCGTCGGCTGGCGCGTCGACGACGCCATCACGGCACCGAACGTCGCGGCGAGCGCGAGCGGGACGCCGCTTCGCGAGCGCGTCGCGGCGGAGCTCCGGGGGCTCGTCGCCGAACCCGGAATCCTCGCCGTCGCCCTGCTCACGCTCTTCTCCTCGACGGCGAACTGGGGCGTGACGACGTACGCCGTCGTCTTCCTGACGGACGTCTACGGCGTCTCGCTGGGGGTCGCGAACCTCACGCTCACCGGCATCTTCGTCGTCGGCGCGGGGGCGATTCTCCTCGGTGGCTACCTGACCGACCGGTTCAGCGGCGGATACATCCTCGTCGCCAGCTTCGGCGGCTTCACGCTCCTCGTCGCCGTCGTCGCCGCGAACGTCGTCCCGGCGGTGCTCGCGGTCGGGCTGTTCTTGCTCCTGGGTGCGGTCAGGAGCATGGCCGGGCCCGCGCGCGACCAGCTCACCGAGCGCTTGGCCGCCCACGGGACGGTCGCGAAGAGCTTCGCCATCGTCACCATCGGCATCATGCTCGGGAGCACGGTCGCGCCGCCCGTGTTCGGCTACCTCATCCAGCGCGTCGGCGTGCAGGTCACGTTCTTCGCCGTCGCGGCGGTCGGGCTCGCGACGACAGCGCTCGCCCTGCTCGTCCTGACGCGCTTCGTCGACGGCCACGCCGGTGTAGGAGCGGTGTGAGAACTGCACGACTGCCCCGTGACTGGCCTCGTTGTTGCGTTCCCGATCGGCTCCGAGATGGTCACCGCTGCTCCATACACAGCCAACTAGTGTGCGAGCGTTCAACGGCTAATTCCGCTAAGATCGGTGTTGTCTCTCAGAGGAACAACCGGTCTCGTGGAGACGGACGGCGAACGCTCTGACGGGTGTCGCCGTCCACTCGTTCTTCCACGCTTCTTCTAAATCAGCATTATAGAACTCGCTAAGCAGGTCTGCGAGCATCTTGGCCGATTAACTCAACGACCCGCTCACTTCCCAAACTAACTCAACCATAATATTCCTAAACTAAACAGTATATATACATAGAGTATTTATTTATCTGTCATATACTCAGCAGAAGATTTTTAATTTTGATTTGGATACAACAGATTGGATGCATTACATACGGGCCCGTAATCCCGCGATTTCGCCTGCTTCGGGCGGGCGGTATCGGAATGACCGCTCTCCAGCGTTCCTTTCACGACCACTTACCAGCGGCTCGCGGCCCGCCACCACCCACTCCTACCCAACACAATTCGTGACCGACCCACCCTCTCCCGCTGACGAGTTGCTCCCGCCGACTCACACTGTATTGCCGCGGACATCCTCAACGGGGATACCCTTGAGGAAGGTAAGGCGGAGGGCCCCCCTTCAGTGATATCGCAGAGTCACACAAGACGGCGATCGAACCGGCCGCATCGTGTACGAGACGCACGCGGCACATCTCAGCGAGCAGTGGACGAGAGCCCTCTACGTCGCCGAATACCCCGACCACTCCAATGATCAGTACCTCAGCGACCTCTTCGAACTTACTGACATCGAGTTCGACCTCACTGCACACATCACCCCGAAGAACCAAGAACAGGCGCGGAACGAACTTGAGGAAATCGCCGACGACCTCTAGGCCGACGCGGACCTCGCACAGAGTGTTCGGGGTGCCGACCTCCAAGAGCGCGCTGATGAGGCGGCAGCGACGTACAAGGCCGTCGAGAGCGGCACGAACGTCTTCGACCAAGGCTTCTTCATCACGCCGTGCCGACGCGAAGAACGACCTGCAGGACGCTGTCCGCACCGTGAAGCGCATGCTCCGCGATGAGCCCGTAAGCCTCACGCCGAAGACGGCGATCTGCCGGCAGGACGGTGCCCTCCAGTCCGCTGCACCCATCGGCGACAATGAGTTCGGCATCCAGAAGGACAACCAGAGCCCCGTCGTCATCGACCCCTTCGCACGTGACAACGGCTACGCCATGTTCACCGTTGGCGGTACGGGATCTGAGAAGTCCTTTGGCTCGAAGCAGAACTTCACCCGGTCGATCGATCAGGACCGCGACCGAATCGGCATCATCCTTGAATCCTTCAACAACTGGGCGGGCGTCTCTGAGGCCCTCGTCGGCGTCGACGGCGAGTGGCGTGGCATCCAGCTCGAAGCCATGCCCAAAGAAAAGCGGGCCATCGACTTCGACCACACCACCCAGCCCCGCGACGAACCCCCCGGCGCTACCAGCGACGAAGCCGATTCAGAGAGGGAGTCCATCCAGCAGCAACTTGCCGAACAGGCCATCCAATCGGGCGATGACACGAAACAAGCTGCAGAGACGGACGGTGGTCGCGATGCGTGAGTACCTCCGTGTGACGCCGACGTCCGAGACGCTGGATCCGACGGGGATTCCGCGGCTCCTCGAAAGCCTCCACAAACTCACCACCGAGGACTCGGGATTCGGATCGAAGCTGAACCCGCTGTCGTCGTCGATACCGCCGCGCTTCGAGTTCCTCGCGCTCAGCGAGGGCGAAGACGCGCCCGTCGAGTTCTACTACGGCGCGGACGACCACCTCGACACCGTTGAGGAGCGTTTGCGGTCTGTCTATCCGGAGACGTTCGACCTCGAACGCGTCGAACTCGACGTCGCCTCCTGCCTCGTCCAGCCCGTCGAGTACTCGCGCGAGGAGTTCGTTGACGCTTACCAGCAAGGGGATCTCGAGTATGAGTTTGAGGATGAGGAGCAGTACGCGCTCACCGACGATGGCGAGATAGGGACTCGCGACGGTGAGGTGACTGCGGACAGGGTGGTGTGCATCGACGAGACGGCACTCGAACTCGCCGACGGAGACGACACACCGATTGAGAAGCCGACTGTGACCGAGGACGGGACGATTCTCGCACGGCCGGCGACTGACACAGTCTCGCCGTACGGTGTGCGCTGGCAGGGTGCTGCCACGCGAAAGAAGGACTGGATGACGTCGCTGACGCCGTTCACGGACGGCGAGGACGAGGAGTCGCTGTCGGCGGTCGATCAGCCGGGCGCCGCGCTCGCGTCCCTCATCGACCACGTCAATGACGCGACCGAACCGCTCGCCTTCCAGGTCGTGTTCCAGCGGCGCGAGAGCTGGCAGTCGGATGCCGAACTCCGCAAGGAAGACCTGATCGACGGCCGAGACACATGGTCGCAACGCCTCATCGGCGACCTCCTCGAGTTCGAGGAGTACGAACACGACCACGACGAACGCGAGTTGAGCGACATCGTCGTCCGCCGGTTGAACGCGATCGAGGCGACGAATCCACAACGCTCGTTCACCGCGAACGTTCGCGCGATCGGCGTGCCCACGAGCGACGACGGCGAGGAACCGCTGGACGAGCGGCTGTCGTCGCTTGCGCCCGTCTTCGACCCGCTCGACGGTCCCTTCTACGACGTTGAGGCCGAACGAGTCCGGTCGAGTGGCTTCCGGGAGGCGAAGAAGGAGAAGAACGCGCGAAAGGCACTCCAACGACTCCTCAACCAAGAGATAATCACGGGGCGCGGGAAGACACGACCCGACTTCGTGCTGAGTGGGCGTGAGCTCGCGAACTTCCTGCTCATTCCGTCCTCCGAACAGCTCTCGATCGAGGGATCGCGTGGGACGCGCGCGGAACAGCAGAGTCGGAACCCGCTCACACGCCCCGATCCCGATCTCCTGAGCGAGTTCCGCGCGGGGATGGCCGTCGGCTACGCCCTCGACGAGACCGGCGAACCCGAGGACGAACCGATTCGGATCCCGCCGAGTCTCCTCCCGACCCACTACGGGCGCTTCGGGACGACCGGCGCCGGGAAGTCGAAAGCCCAGATCAACGAGCTGCTCTCCCTCTACGCGAACACGACGGGACCGACCATCCACATCGAGCCGAAGGGGGACGGGATGACGGAGAACTACATGCGTGCCCATGCCGCCCGCTTCGGGCTCGATGATCTCGAAGAGAATGTCATCCACTTCTCGATTCCCGAGGACCTCCCGGGGTTCTCCTTCTTCAACATCCAGCCCGCCCTCGAGAACGGCGTGCGGCGTGAGGACGCCGTCCAGAAGAAGGCCGACCACTACGAGGAGATCCTCAAACTCGTCATGGGCCAGGAGCGCTACGAGCGCGCGACTGTCGCCCCCGGCCTGATCAAGACGCTCATCAAGGCGCTCTTCGACGAGGAGCACGGCCGCGAGAACGGCCAGTATCGCGAATCGACCGAGTACTTCGCGCACCGCCAACTCGAGAACGCGCTCGACCAGCTCTGGGAGGCCGGCCCGCCACAGCCCGACTTGAGCGCGGCGCCGCAGTCGACCGACGAGGCGGTCACGCGCTCGCTGCGCCGGCAGTTGCAGGCGGACAAGACGACGTTCTCGAACATCATGGGCGGCGTCAGCAACCGCCTCGCGATGGTCTCCGACGACGCGACCCTCCGCCGCATCTTCAACAACACTGACCCGCAGTTCGACTTCCGCGATCTCCTTGACGAGGACACGGTCATCCTCTTCGACCTCGGTGATCTTCGCGAGGACGCCGCCCGCATCATGACCGGCGTCATCCTCACCAACCTCGAAGCCGCCCTCCAAGAGGAGAATCAAGACGTCGCGACCCGCCACGATGATTACGTCGTGAACCTCCTGATCGACGAGGCGGCGTCGGTCGCCGTCTCGGACGTGATGAACAACCTCCTCGAGCAGGGCCGGAGTTTCCGGCTCTCGGTCGGGTTGTCGATGCAGTTCCCCGAGCAGATGAAAGCCGAAGGCGGCCGTCGCGCCTACCTGAACGTCCTGAACAACGTCGGCAGCCCGCTCGTCGGGAAGATCAGCGTCGACCGCGAACTCGCCCAGGCGATGGCTCACGAGGAGATGGACCCGGAGGACTTCGCGAACCGCATCCGGTCGCTCCCACGCGGTGAGTGGATCGCGAACCTCCCCAGTCCCGTCTTCGGAGAGACCGGGCCGTATCCGTTCAGTCTCGCGCCACTCCCGATCCCGACGGGCCATCCGGAGAGCGACCAGCCACTGACGAGCGACGAGGAGGCACGCTTCGAGGAAGCGCTCACGCGGCTCCACGATCACGTTGAGGACGCCTATGGCGTGGCGGAGGACGAGACGCCGACGACGCAGACGCCCGAGGAACTCGGTGAGGTCCTTGACGTCGCGGACGGCGAGTTGGATGTCGCGCTCGCGAAAGTCGTTCGCAGCGTCCAGTTGCGAACCAGGAGTCGGGAGGGGAACGACTGGGTGGCGGTCGAGACAGTTGACGACGAACTCCGCCGTCTCTTCGAGGACGCCGATGCGGACGCGCCGACGTACGAGGAACTCTCGTCGATCCGGCAGCGCTCGCGCTTCCTCGAGACGACCGTCGACATGGACGCTGACGAACTCGTGATCCGCCTTACCAACGACGGCGAAGACGTCGCGACGCCCGAAACCGGGTCGGTACAGTCGGCCGGGAGTGAGAAGCACGACACAGCCCTCGAACAGATCGAGCAGGAGTTGACCGCGCAGGGATTCACCGTCTCCATCCTCACCCAGGACGGCAGCGAAAAACCGGACGCCCGGGCGACCCATCCCGACTTCGAGGAGCCGTTCGCGATCGAGGTAGAGACCACAACACCAGAGAACCCCGCGAAGGTGCTGGTGAACCTCCGGAAAGCACAGGATGAAGGTGAATTCCCGCTCTTCGTCGTTCGCCCCGGGTCGTCGCAGACTGAGTGGGCAGAGCGCGTCGAGCAGATACTCAACCCACCCATGCGTGACCTCTCGACCGGGGAGACACGCTACTACACGACCGACGAGAACCTCACGTTCAACGGTGGAGCGACAGAGGACGGCGGCGTGACCGCTGTCCGACCCGTCTCAGACACGAATAGTACGCAGACGGCCTGGTGTGAGGCGTCCGGAGAGCTCGTCCTCCGGACAGCTGACGGCGCAGAGATCCTTCGCGTGGACTCGCTCACGGATATCTCGAAGGGGCGGGTTCCGGCAACATACAGCTACGACCCGGCGGCTGGGGAGTACGTCGTCTACGAGCAGGGCACCCGACACATCTACGAGTCGAAGCAGGCGTTCGAGACGAACTGGGCGCGGATCAAACGCCCGTTCGTCCCTCACGAAGAACTCGCCGTCGCGGACGCCGAAGAGATGGAGTACGCCATCATCGTCCTGTCGGACGACGGGAGCGCGACGGTGTATTCTGAGGGGCGGACGTACTCGATCGATACACTTCGAGAAGTCATCGAGAGCCAACGCTCCCAAGAGAGTCAGCTAACGGCATTGCAGAGCGTCAATCGACCCGAGATCGAGGAG
>NZ_BMPF01000009.1 GCF_014647455.2 Halarchaeum grantii
ACCAATCTTACAAGAGACACTCGCTACCGCTACACAACCGAGGTGTGAGGCTTAACTAAAGACGGATGCATCTGAACGCTTTCGCAGTAGGAATAGGAACGCTATGTAGTGGAATAAACGGTCTGCTTGCAGTCGTATTCTCCTCTCTAAAAGCGGACGAACGAGGACCCGCTCCCAGTTCGTCCATTCGGCCGTGGTTCCAATGGCCTCTCAACTCCCCCCAGAGTTGGCTTTGAGGTTGGATTCTCAATTACAGAGTTCTCCTCTGTTGCTCAGAGAGACCCAGTAATCACGCCTCCAACCGTGGGCACTCATATCTGAATTCTCCAACCATAATGTTGTTCTGGTCTTCCACATACTGGACCCACTCCCGCTGTCGTGTTGGATAGAAGAATGAGGCACTGTCTAGTTAAGCCAGTTTGAGAAGCGAGCAGTTCGTTGATTTCAGTGTCTATGCTCAACCAAGAACTGCTCAGAAAGACGTTGGAGACAGCGAATCTTGAATGTTGGGAGCGCGAGTGGACGGCGACGCCCGTCAGGGCCTTTGCCGTTCGTCTCCACGAGACTGGTTGTTTACTCAGAGAGACAAAAGAGATTCTTCGGCTATTCGGCGTGGAACGCTCGCGTCAAGCAATCCCAAAATCACTAGCGCATCTCCGTCCTACAGCCGGATAGATTGAGGTGACTATATAACGTCTAAATCTCTGAAAGATGGGTGGCGTAACGTGCTTCCACACGACGAGAACGTCTGGGCTGACGACCAGACCAGGAAGCCGGGTATGAGGAGACAATAAGCGGGGGAGCCGCAAGACGCTTTACGTCGTACCAACCATAGAATTAGTTTTATAAAACTGGAGATTAGACGACAAATGTCGGTAGTACGGTTTTCTGGACATCACCGTGCTCACCGACGTGCCACTCGTCACTGACGATAACGAGAGCTGCCCCCACTACGCTCTCGTCCTCTTGTCTTGATGTTCACCTGATCGATAGTGAAGTACAGCCCCCACAACTCAGCTGCCCGCAGAGGAATCCACCGAACGAAAGACAATGACGGTGCGTTCGAACTTGACGTTTCGTTAACCGAGTGCGTCGAACCAGGGACAGTGACCGAATCCGCTACGATTCGCTCTGCGACGCCTGACTTAATGCAACATCTGACCTCGGTGCTGGCCCACCGGATAATCAGTCGAATATCACTTAACCCAGTGGTTTAGGGACTTTTTTCAAATCTATGTAGAGTAGTGTTCACAAAAACCATCCACCTCTCGCTGTTACAGGAAAAGCTGTAGGCACTATCCGTGAGAGAATACCCCTACGACCGTGTAGTAGAAACCTAGAGTAGAATTGAAACCAAACCACTAATCGTTGAGAGTGAGAAGCATACGGTAGTCGCAGTGCGGTAGATACCCAAATCGGGATTGAAACGCGGTGATGACAGTCGTTGCTGTGACCGGCTTGCAGCTGCCGCAGTGTAGTAGAAACTCATACCAGGACCAAAAAATTAGATACCTGAGACTATGGGGGCGGGAGAGAGTAGTTGGCGGTATTTTCGCCCATGCCGAGTATAGTCAGATGAAATATAGCGGTGTGGTAGTAATCTTTCCCTTTGATACTTCTATCTGATTTGACTATCCTCGTAAAGCTATTTTATATCGACTACCTGTGTCGAACACCGATGTCACAGGCACAGAGTAATACAGAGAGTTTGACGCGCTCAAACTCATCATCAGCATTCTCTTCGATCGTCCGTCTTCACGATGACGGTGGAGAACCTGCGTAACTCAAGTAGACGTGCAGTGAATGGAGTGCCGATACAGAAATTCACGTTACACTACGGGAATTGTAGTGGTCCTCTCATATTTCACGAGAAGTCACCGATCTACCCCCACTGTATCCGCATAATGAGGAAAGCGTTCACACTATAGACGCGGTACAAGCGGTCCTCAGTTGGTTTGGTCAATGTCTTCGGCGGTCTCCGACTCGCCCCCGGAAACAAACTTGTAGACGAGGACAGTTAGAGCCAGTGCGAGGGCGAACTTGACGGTTGTACGCATAGGTCAGCGTACGTAACGGTCCATTATACCTTTTTGGGAGACACTCCGGTGGCGAGCTTATGGATAATCTAGCTGACTGTTCGTCTTGGAGCGTTCTACGCGATTTTGTAGGTTATCTCTTCAGTTCCACACGGCCTTGTTTAGACGCTGGATACGTACTCTTTTAGTTCAGACAATAGTTTGACATATAATGTGCTCACTTGATGTTCGGTGTGGCGACGGTAGTGTTTAGTTAAGGCTGAAAAGTGAGGCGGGAGTGATTTTCAGCTGGTTCATGGCGAAAATCGCCCGCCTCAGCGGTCATAGCGACTGGATCGAGTTAGATTTTGTGGAGCGCGAGCGGACACCGAGCGAGCTGATGGAGCTCGGTATTCGCCTCCATCTGTCCGGACTATCACTTTCGAATACCGTCTCAGAATTAGAGAAGTTCGGTGTCGAGCGGTCACGAAAAGCAGTTCACGACTGGGTACAGAAAGCCGATCTACAGCTAGCCACTGACGCGAGCCCGGATCACGTTGCGCTCGACGAAACTGTGATCCGAATTAATGGTGAGCAGTTCTGGCTGTACGCTGCTGTCGAACCAGAGACAAACGAGTTCCTGCATTTGAGGCTCTTTACGACAACGACGACAGCATTAACGCAGAAGTTTTTGCGGGAGCTCCGTGAGAAACACGACGTCAAAGACGCCGTGTTTCTCGTCGATTCAGCTCAGCATCTAGCGACTGCGCTGCATCGAGAAGGGCTCCGATTTCAGACCGTTCGCCATGGAAATCGGAATGCAATCGAACGTGTCTTTAGAGAAATAAAACGACGTACTTCTTCGTTTAGCAATAGCTTCAGCCACGTCAATCCAGAGACCGCAGAAACGTGGTTGCAAGCCTTCGCCGTCTGGTGGAATTCGCCTAACTAAACACGATGGTGGCGACCGAGGAAATTATTAACTATTTGTGCGACTGACTATTGTCTATGAGTACCCTCCCCTCAATCCGTCTGACCGTCACGACTTTTGTGTATTTTACCGCAATCTCTCTCGGTGCTGGTATCTTAGTGGTAAACCCTGCTCGGTTCCTTCTTATTGTACCACTTATTACCGGTGCTATTCTCCTCGGTCACGCTGTAAAAACTGCCAATCTCAACAAACTTGGATACGCAACGATGTGGTTATGGGCTGGTGTGATCGCCCTCGTCGTGATTGGAGCGGTAGCTGAGATTGTTCTTCAAGCAGATGTGCCTCCGTTAGCCGAAATCCCAGTTGCTCGCGTTCTTGGTACGTTCAGCCTTATCGCCATCGTTGTCGCAGCATACATACATGGTATACAGAGAGCAACAATAGAAGGGAGTCAACGGTCAATTACAACCTAAATACTAACATCTGGGTTGAACTGTTAGATAGCGACTTCAACATTTCTGACCGCCGCTTTCAAAACGAGTTCTCGGAACTCCCCAAACCACGTTCGAGCCCGGAGTGTGTCTCCATACCGCTGCTTAAGTGCGAAAAAGACGGACTCCACCACTGACAGTCGGTGATAGATGTCATCGTTATGCCGAGCATTGTGAGCCACGTCAAGTGGAGAGAACTCTCGGTGTTTAATTACTGGTCGGATGTTAGCCTCCCGAAGTTCTTGACGCAGGTCGTCCCAGTCATCCCCTTTGTCAGCGGTAACGGTCTGTAAGTGGCTAAGATTTCGTGTGAGTACCTGCTGCCCGACGTGGGTATCGTGCGGCTGCCTCGTCGAACAGTGAATATCCAAGACAATACTGGTTTCGCAGTCTATCAACGCTGTCGTCTTCACCGATTTGAAGGTGTAGTCTGTCCGGTTTGCGTAGTGATGGCTGGCTGAATGACGGTCGAAGCCAGTTGCATCGATGGCCTGCACTTCTCCGGTATCGTGAAGATCAGCGGAAAGCCGAAGAAGAACTCTCTAGACAGACATCTTGAGCTGCTGTTTCCGTGCGCAGACGGTTGTGAAGTCCGGCAGATCGCTCGACCTGAGATCCATCTTCTTGATGATTCCGTGCATTTCGTGAAGCACATCGAGGAGCCGTCGATACGGAAGGTCAAGGTATTCGCGTAGGCCGTGGATCGCAACGATTACCCAGTCGGCGTAGCCGCCGTCACCCTTCTTGACTGCTGGTGAAGGCTCGTCAGAGACTGAGCGTTTTGCCAGTGTTACGAGGCGATCTGTGAAGTGCGAGAGACGAGAAGACTACAACTGGTTCTGACTCAGAGGTCAGTTAGTTTACCGGGTTATCTGCCCTTCAAAGCGTCTAAACAAGGCCGTTCCACACCATTTCACGGAGGATAACCTGCCAGACAGGTTGAGTACATCTCTGTGACCGTGCACTATCAAGACCAGTAATAATACTCAGAAGTCAGCGAATGAAATCTATGTGTCGGTCTCATCTGGTCTGTTGTTGGTTGGCTTGTCGGTTTTCAGCTCCAGTCTGTCCACTTTGTCGGCTATTTCGGGGCAGATTTCGAGTGGACAGGAGTTATGTGCTACGGTGAGATTATGGATTGAATAGGCGATATTGTCATCCTTGTCGCGACTGCGCTCTCTACATCTGTGACCCCTGTCATGACGGATCTTTCGGAGAGAGCGAGCTGTGGTGTCACTGCTGCTCCACGTCTAGCCGTGATGTGGTCCGGAGGACTTGAGAGAGTTGTTAGAAGCGGTCGAAAAGGTTGATTGATAGAGTGCCCTACCCTAGATAGTCTATGGTGACTCCGAAGCCTGAAGAGCTCAGACAGCAAATCAAGCGGTATCTTATAGCTCAGGCTGAATCTGGCAATAAGTTTGTGAAGAGTAGGCATATTTCGGATTACCTCGATGTCTCGGCCAAGCGTGTTGGGCAAGCGATATGCGCACTTGAAGCAGAAGAGCAAGTGACGCTTGGACAACAAAGTATCTCGCTACATCGATGGGGTGGCAAGTCGGATGGTGTTACATGGTATATTGAGGTTTCAGAGTGACTTCTCCCACGACTAAAGCCGTGGGCTTCCCTTACTGAGGGTCGCGCCTCACGTCTAGTGGGGGGTCGCAGGTCCTATCTCGCCGTGAGTTCCCTTGAGTACGACCTGTGTTTCGCGCTGAGCCACAACAGCCCCCCACAGTTGATAGCGGGCTCTGAATGTCCATACCGACGGCTTGTTTCCCGATGTTCGACACTCCGTTTCTGTGAACCATATCGCCAACACGTCACTGACGTGTCTCACTCATCCATCGGGAGATATTCCCACCCATCTAGATGAGCTTTGTACAGGAAGATCTTCACCATCTTCGCATACGGCATCTTGTGGACTTTATCGTTCACGTACCAACCCACATCATTGTCAAGATTGGAGCCAAGCGTATCGAGAGGAGCTTGCCACGTTCTTCGAGCAGCTCGGTGGCGGGGACAGTGACTATGAGCGAGTATGCAGTAACGCTGAGTGAGGACATCGATTGAAACCTTGGGTTCGGTCGTGACGGCCCATATCGCGCGCACGCATAAGCAATTAGTACGGCGACACAGACGCGGGTGGCTAGTTTCGATACGACGAGGCCGGGTTGTCGTCAAGCAGGTCGGTGAACTCGAGAATCCTGACCCGGCTCGACGTTGAGGAGGTCCTCGCGGAGGTCAACCCCGTCCTCGTCCGTAGTCATGGTTTCTGCCCGATGGATTCGGTTGCCTCGACGGAATTCATCTCTCTCATATCGATTGGCTCAGGACGCGTGACTTCGCCGCCCGGCACCAGAACACGGTCTCGCCTGTCTGCCGCCGCTTGACTGTCCCCACCTCATGCAGCAACTCCAGATGGCGGCGTACGACGTCGAGAACACCCGCGTCCGTCACCGTCGGTTCCACCGGACGCTTCTCGCACACATCTACCCCATCACTCATGGGACACTTCACTCCTTTCCCCCAATACAGCGACCGGCACGAGTCACTCTCAACGGTCTCTCCTCCCTGTGGAAATCGGCGGTTACCCAACCGTATGAGCTCTCTCTGATCGGTGTGACGCGACGGTTCGCCGCGCGCGGCTGGACAGGGGCCGATGCGTCAAGCGCTCTCGCTCGCGCCCCACGGGGGCGCGAGGCGAAGGCGCGAAGGCGAGCGCGCCGAGCCGACGCGGGAGCCGCGTCACGGCACACCACCAACGAGTTGCGCGAGCGCGGTCCCGACGAACCACGATGCAGCTCCGAGAGCGCTTCAACCCGACTAGGGTTCGGCTGTAACGCGACCATGGCGACGAGGATATACCACGCGTCGAGGCTTCAACCCGACTAGGGTTCGGCTGTAACAACGTCCGACCGTGACCCGCGGGACGAGTCTCCGTTCTCGCTTCAACCCGACTAGGGTTCGGCTGTAACGACACTTCAGATTCACGGACGGCGGCGGACACGGCCCGCTTCAACCCGACTAGGGTTCGGCTGTAACGGGAGTACTCCTCCGCCACGTCCGCGTCCGTCGTCTCGCTTCAACCCGACTAGGGTTCGGCTGTAACCCAGCGTCGAGGACGGACGCCTGTGGTTCTCCGGCATGCTTCAACCCGACTAGGGTTCGGCTGTAACAGCCTCGGAGAGCTCGCCCGCATGGTAGACTTCAACGACGAGCTTCAACCCGACTAGGGTTCGGCTGTAACCGAACGGACGGATAAGGCGTGGAGGCGGAGGCGCGTCGAGCTTCAACCCGACTAGGGTTCGGCTGTAACCTCTCTCTCCACTACGTCGAACGCCTCGACGACCCGGCTTCAACCCGACTAGGGTTCGGCTGTAACGTTGCTAGCGCGGTTTCTTTATTCAGTTTGGAGCGTGCTTCAACCCGACTAGGGTTCGGCTGTAACTCGGCGGAGGTGGCGACTGATGCCAGCGACCGATAAGCTTCAACCCGACTAGGGTTCGGCTGTAACGGGGAGCTCCGTGCTCTCCGGGGCTCAGGATCTCGTGCTTCAACCCGACTAGGGTTCGGCTGTAACTTCCGTGTTCTCCGAGTGGTATGGGTCGCGTAGAAGGCTTCAACCCGACTAGGGTTCGGCTGTAACAACCGGCGACCTCGGAGACGACGCGGTTACGACCGCGCTTCAACCCGACTAGGGTTCGGCTGTAACCCTCGTAGTAGACGACGAGGTGATTCTCTCCGTCCTCGCTTCAACCCGACTAGGGTTCGGCTGTAACACCTCATCGAGGATATTCAGGTTCAGTTCAACGGGCTTCAACCCGACTAGGGTTCGGCTGTAACGGCTCGTAGATCACGCCCTTCGCGGTGCCGCCGATGCTGCTTCAACCCGACTAGGGTTCGGCTGTAACATGACTTTCGACGGACCCATCAACACGACCTACGGTGCTTCAACCCGACTAGGGTTCGGCTGTAACCAGCTGAGTGATGCCCTCGTCGTCCCAGCGGAGCGTGCTTCAACCCGACTAGGGTTCGGCTGTAACACCAGCGGAGTCGTATATTACTACCGGACCGATAACAGCTTCAACCCGACTAGGGTTCGGCTGTAACCGTCCACGCGGACGTGCGGGGAGGCACCGTCCTCGAGCTTCAACCCGACTAGGGTTCGGCTGTAACGGCGACAGTCGGAGCCGCAGGAGCCGGCTGCTGCCGACGCTTCAACCCGACTAGGGTTCGGCTGTAACGCGTCGTCGCCCTCGTTGATACGGAGCGGCTGCGGGCTTCAACCCGACTAGGGTTCGGCTGTAACCCTCGACGGCCACCGGCTCGCCGCTCTGCGGGGCGCTTCAACCCGACTAGGGTTCGGCTGTAACACTAACTGTCCGTAGGCGTTCCGTCCGACCTCTA
This sequence comes from Halarchaeum grantii, assembly GCF_014647455.2. Lineage (NCBI taxonomy): Archaea > Methanobacteriati > Methanobacteriota > Halobacteria > Halobacteriales > Halobacteriaceae > Halarchaeum > Halarchaeum grantii. The sequence continues at coordinate 7,845 of NZ_BMPF01000009.1, forward strand.
CCAGCTTCAACCCGACTAGGGTTCGGCTGTAACTGGTCCTCGGTCCACTCGTGGCCGCAGCGGTGGCAGCGGCTTCAACCCGACTAGGGTTCGGCTGTAACTAGAGCCGTCCAGCTTCTCCCCGTTCGAGTCGCGGCTTCAACCCGACTAGGGTTCGGCTGTAACACTGTCCGACGTGCGGATGGACGCAGGACGTGAACGCTTCAACCCGACTAGGGTTCGGCTGTAACGCGGCGACAACGGCGGCAACGACTCCGGGGCGACCTGGGGCGACCTTCAAGCTTCAACCCGACTAGGGTTCGGCTGTAACCGTTCATCGACGAGCAGGACGTTCCTGCCGGCGACCCGCTTCAACCCGACTAGGGTTCGGCTGTAACCCGCGACGACGCTGTAAACCGCGTCACCTCCCTTCATCGCTTCAACCCGACTAGGGTTCGGCTGTAACAGGCCGACCTCCGCGTCTACTTCTCCGTCTCGGACGAGCTTCAACCCGACTAGGGTTCGGCTGTAACCATGGCCTGTTCGGCGGCCACAGCGCTGCTTCACTGTGGATCCACATCAGTATTTTCGTCGACCGGCAATTCCGGGTGAACCCCCGGGGGGTCGACGACGAAACAAGAGGGGGTGTGTTGAATAGCGTGCTCTTCAGTCGGTACTCATCGGATGCACGCACAGTAACTCTAACAGCAAGAACTGGACGACCTCCGAACCGGGGAGAGCCTGGGTTGGTTAGTCGGCTTTGTGCGGCGGCTCTGTGGTGTCGTCGCAGTTGTGTGCGACGATTCGCTCGGGAAGACCGACGACGCCACAGACAGTGCATTCTGCAAGCCGAGTCTGCTCGGTCGTACTCAATGCTGTCTCGACGTCGTAGAGTCGGTTGGCGAGTGCGAGTAGGCGGTCGGCTGCCTCTCCGCCTCCCTGTGCGGCCGGTTGGGGTTGGATGACGACGGGGAATGTTTCGACGCCGCCACCCCAGAGACACGACGGCAGCACCGTACTCGAATCCTGGTGTTGGACGGCCTCATACGTTCGAACCACGACGTCGCGAGTCCTGGGTTGGACGTACTCGACGGCGAGCTCGCCCGCGTAGTAAAACGCAGACCCGTGCCGAATCGGCCCCGACCGAATCGACGTCGGCGCAAACCGCACCCGAACCGCATAGTAGTCTATGCCGTGTCCGTCTTCACGGCCGCCGTGCGCAGCCCAATTCCCCGGCAGATCAAACGACTCCACACACTCCACGCTGTCGATACCGTTTTCTGACTCTGGTCGCGTAGTAGCCATTGGTCGTAGTCACCAGACGAAGACCAGCTCCGGTGTGCCAGCACCGGGGCATTCTACCGCGAAAATGCCCGATGAGCCAGTGCTCCGTCTACTCTACGGTAGACGCTAGGTCCACTTAGTAATTTCGTCTATAGACGAAAATTAATTGACTCGGTCTCGTCCCTCATCGGTGATGTAGTAGTAGGATCGCCTGCTACTCGCGTCTTCAGGAAGTGGTTGAATTTCGCCTTGATCAAGCGCGTCCTTATTACACCGCATTACAAGACCTGCCTCCAAGAGCCGCTTCAAAATGTTCTGAACGGTCCGGTATCCGAAGGTGATACTCCGTTCGACTTTCAGTCCACGGAAGATAGCCTTCGGTGGGAGAGCAATCCCATGGGATGCGAGGAAATCTAGTACTTCGTTCTCGCGATCCCGTGGTGGCATACATCCGTCTTCACCAGTCACGGTGTTATTTTCACCGGAATTGACGCTGTTGTTTTATTGGCGAATAAACGCGCTTCTAAGCGCATACTTTCGTCTATTAGCACAACCTATTTATGCTTTCTATCACTTGGCACCAGATAAGCGACGCTACGAGGCGAAGCAGTGTCTGTGAGAACAGCGCCGAACGGATAGGGGCCGTTCGACGCCTCACGGTGTCGCTTCGAGGAACGACATGTACGAAGACAACTTACACGCAAAAAGAACTTCCGCCACATCGGAGACACACGGGACACGGCGCGGCGATCCTGACGGAGTCGACGCTGACCGGATTCGAGTCTACCACTCACCATCTTCGAACGCTGCCGAGGGTGGACACCGGGCTGGTCCGCTTCCCACGCGGGGGCGTTGCGCCGTCGTGATTGCTCGCCTTACGCAGTCTGGGTGGCGACGCGACGCCGCATAACGCCACGTCCTGATCCACTAGTGTGTGCGATGGCCGCCACTCCTCGCTTCACTGGTGGTGCTTCGGGACGCTACCCGGAGTCCCACACGCGGAGTGTCGCGGTCGTCGAGACTGAATTCCCCGATCACCGTCTTCCGATGAGTACGACCCACGATACGCCGACGCTTGAATCGCTCGCCGACCGCATCAGCCAACTCGAGGCCGAGTTAGAGGCCGAACGCGACGCCCGCGAAGAACTCGAGGAGCGCGTCGCCGACCTCGAGACAGAGAACCAGATCCTCCGCTCGCGCGTTGATGGGCTGCACACGACGACGGACAAGACCGAAGCCCGGCTCAACGAACTGCAAGCGCGTGAACTCGAGAAGGGCGCACACCTCCGGAAAGAACACGTCTACCCCTGGACGGACGACCTCGACGTCGCGACCGGCCGCCTCGAGACCTTCGAGAAAGACCACGGCACCTTCATGCGGATTCCCGACGCCGACGACACCCTCAACCGTGGTGGAGCTACCCAGCTCGCTGAGCAGGACCTCCTCCCCATCCAGCAACTCGCCCGCCTTGACGACGATATGCTCCGTGGGACTGTCGACAACCTCCCCAGTCGCCTCGCTGCTAAGGCTTGGGCCGAACGCCACGAGGATACCGGCCTCTGGCAGCACGGCAGTGGTGACGTCCGCGAATACATCGACGCGAGTGACCTCCGGCATTGGATCCGCCGCGAAGAGTCCGGTATCTCTGAGGCCTACGCGAAAAAACTCGTCTCCCGCACCATCGACGCCCTCCAAGAATACACTCATCATCGGCTCACCGTCATGAAACGCCGACGTCGGAAAGACGGCCTCCAGTACAAGGAACGCCGCATCGTCTTGAGAAGTGACGTCGAGGTTCCCGGCGAAACCACCCAGAGACAACAGTAGTCCACAGACGAAGCCGTCCCCAGGGGGCTACAGCGACACAGAACCCACAGCCACGATAGGACGACAGGACGGCACAGAATCGGACTGCGGTGTTCGTGTGGGTTGCGTAGTCGTGGGTCTCTCTTCTCGAACGGTGTCGACGGTGGTAGACCAACGACTCCTGACTTGTGGTTCTCTGTGGACGACGGCTGTCACCGGGCCCTAGGTAACCTGCTAAGTTTGTATAGTCTAGACAGTCTACTGTGGCACTATTAGGACAGTAGACGGTTTCGTCGTCCACGATCTCGCCACGGTTAGCTATGCTGTCGGGCTGGCCAGTGACTGCTTATTCGACGCTACGGATTTGGATTCTACTCAAGCCCTGCTTGGTTAGTCTAGGTAAAGACTATATTATTGGGCTGAACAATCTCCGGTATTACCAATGACCCGGAAACAAGTTGGTCGAAACACAGGGAACTCCGGCCGGATTAACGTCTCCGGGTCTGAGTTGGAAGAACTCGGCGTGGAAATCGGCGACGAAGTAGATATCGACGTCGTCGACGCGAAGGAAGTCGCACACGCCATTATCGACAGCAAAGATTCCGAGGAATTCCTTATCGTTACCCCCGCCTAGCGCATGCAAACGGCACTCACCTACCGGACGAATCGCGACCTGTTCTCCAACCACTACCTCGACGAGCACCTCCGCGAGACCGAAGAATGGGACGAGGTTAGCGACGACGAGATCCAAGAGGCCTACGACGACATTATGGCACTCTGGGAGCGCGAGAAGAGCACCGCTCCTAAACGGAATGAGTCCCAGCTCGAGGAGAAATTCATCCGGCCAATGTTCCGGAAACTGGGTATTCCGTTCGAAGTCGAAGAAAGCACTAGTAGGACGCAGCGCCGACCGGACTACGGGTTCTTCGAGACTGAGGAAGCAGCACGTGATGCGTTTGAACGGCGTGAGGAAGGCGGAGACTTCTACGAGAACGCTGTTGCCGTCGCGGACGCGAAACGCTGGGGGCGCGCCCTTGACACTCGTGGGAGTGGCGAACACGAACGGGACTTCGAGAACCCCTCCTACCAGATCCACGTCTATCTCCAAGAGACGCCAGCCGAGTGGGCCGTCCTCACCAACGGGAAGAAGTGGCGGCTCTACTACGCGCCAACCAGCCACCGTCTCGACTCCTACTACGAGATCGACCTCCCGACCGTTCTCGAAAACGGTGACCTGGAGGACTTCAAGTACTTCTACCTCTTCTTCCGCCAAGAGGCGTTCCGCCCGGACACGAGTGGCGACTCCTTCCTCGACGACGTCTACGACCAATCGAACAGATTCGCACAGGAGCTCGGCGAGGATCTCCAAGACAACATCTATGAGGCGATTAAGGTTCTCTCCGAGGGATTTCTCGAGTATCCCGAGAACAACCTCGATGAGGACGACCTTGACCGCATCCACGACAGCTCGCTCATCTATCTCTACCGGCTCATCTTCGTCCTCTACGCGGAGAGTGAGGGACGTGACCTCTTGGACACGAGCAACGAGATCTACGAGCAGTCCTACAGCCTCAATACACTGAAGGAGGACGTCGCCGAGGAACTCGACAGCTCGAACCCGTCCTATCGTGCGTGGCAGGACACCCTCTGGTCGCGGCTGGACGAACTTTTCAAACTCATCGACCAAGGGAGCGAGTCTCGTGGCATCCCCAAAGACGACCTCTACGTCCCTGCGTACAACGGCGGACTCTTCCGAACGAATCCAGACGAGGACGGGAGTGAAGAGGCCGTTTTCCTCGCAAACCATGAGGTCGGCGACGCGTATCTCGCTCGCGTGATCGACCTCCTTGCACGGAGTCAGACCGAGGAGGGCGGGAAGACGTTCGTTGACTACTCTTCGCTCGGCGTCCGCCACCTCGGGTCCGTCTACGAGGGACTGCTCGAGTATCAACTCCACGTCGCGGACGAGCCGCTCGCGCTTGAGGACGGTGAGTACGTTCCCGCTGACGAGGGTGAGGACGTCGCGGTCGAGGAGGGCAAGGTCTATCTCACGACGGACGGTGGTGAGCGTAAGGCCACAGGGTCCTACTATACGCCCGAATACGTCGTTGAGTACATCGTCGAGGAGACGCTCGGCCCGCTCGTCGACGACATCCGCGAGGACCTAGTCGCGCAGAGTGCGCGCGGTGACCAGGGGTTCGCGGAGGAGTTCGCTGAGCGCGTCTTTGAGCTCAAAGTCCTCGACCCAGCAATGGGGTCAGGGCATTTCCTCACGAGCGCGGTCGACTACCTCGCTCGCGAGATCATCGACGCTCAGGAGAAGCAGGCTGCTCAGCAGGGTGTCGAGACGATTGACGAAGATCATGACATCAATTGGGCGCGACGGAAGGTTGCCCAGCGCTGTATCTACGGTGTCGACCTGAACCCGCTCGCCGTCGAACTGGCCAAGGTCTCGCTATGGCTGCGAACGCTCGCTGCCGAACAACCGCTCGCGTTCCTCGACCACCACCTGAAAGCTGGGAATTCACTTGTTGGCAGCGACATCAAGGACGTCCTCGCACAGGGCGAAGACGCGACGTCGGAGGGCGGACAGCTCACTCTCCAGCAGTCCTTCGACCACACGCGCCAGCAGGCCCTCGAGCACGTCATGGAGCGCTTCACCGACCTCCTCGCCATCGACAACGAGACCCTCTCGGACATCAAGGAGATGGAGGAAGTCTACGAAGAGGTTCGAGAAGATGACCTCTATCAGCACTTGCTCGCGATGGCGAACGTACAGACAGCTGCCGAGTTCGGCCTTGACGTCCCTGACGACGCTGAGGAGCGGATGGCGGAATCCCTCCGTAGTGGGTCATGGGACGAAATTGAGAACCAGGATTGGTTCAAGAACGCGCAGGCGATGGCCGACGACGAGAGTTTCTTCCATTGGGAACTTGAGTATCCCGTCGCGTTCTACGGAGATGACGGTAAGCGATTGGATGATGCCGGCTTCGACGTCGTCATCGGGAATCCACCTTATGTTCGGATATATGGTGACCGGATCCCAGAGCAGACAGTAGAGTATTGGCGACAGAAGTACGAAGAAGTCGCCCACATGAAGTTTGATTTATATGTTCTATTCCTCGCTGAATCCATCAACCTCGTACGGTCAGGAGGACTTGTTTCTGAGATTGTACCGGACAAATTCCTAATGACACCTTATGGTGAGCCACTGCGTGAGAAAATTCTCAATGAGACAGATATCCGATCTATCGGCGACCTTCGTAATATCCGAGTCTTTGAGTCGGCGAGCGTATCGAACGTTATCCCTACCCTAGAGAAGTCAAACAAGCACTCTACTGAGTTCGAGATCCACGAGTGGATATCCGGGAATATTCAGGCTGTTGGAACTGTCCCTACCACTGCTGTAGTTTCTGACGACGATTCCTCCTTCCGACTTGAACGCCGACCCATCGATGTTCAGATATCACAAAAGATTGAGGAGCAGTCGATTCGGTTCGATGAGATATACTATTCGAACTGGGGTCTTCGGACAGGGACCGCGGAGAAAACAGAGAAGTTCGTAGTTGAGGAGAAAACAGACACCGAGGATGCCCATCCAATGATTCGTGGGCAAGATATCGCAGGCCGATACGTCCTTGAACAACCATCTGAGTATATAATTTATCAGCCAGAGGAGCTATACAACCCGATGTTTCCGGAGCTCTTTGAGAATCCAAAAATTGTCTTCCGGAAAATAAGTGGGGAGGGTCTGATGGCCGTTGTCGATGAGGATGGATACTACTGCTTCTCCACACTCATTCCGTGCGTAAACCTGACCGATATCCAGGATGTCGAAAGACAGGGGATTCAGTCAGCCACGAAGAGAGCACACCAGTACGACGACCCATATTTCGTTCTCGCCTTGGTGAATTCGAACCTTCTCCATTGGTACTATCAAATCAACTTATCTGATGACCTTAGTGTCGTCCCAGGACACATTCAGCAACTTCCGGTTTATGACGTCAACTTCGAGGGAGATAGTATTGAGAGCGAAGAGACCTTCCTCAGCTACGAACAGTACCTTCAAGGTAAACAGGGCTTAGAGCAGACGGTATCTCTTGTCAGCGATCATAGCTCATCTCACGTCTTCTACCAAGTACTTGGATTCCTTGCCGAGTCCATGATGGAGTATAACCGGAGACATACATCACTCAACTTGGATCTTCTTGACTATCTTGGGAACTACATGGAGGGGTCGGAACTCCCAGATATCGGCCTTTTCAAACCCGCCTCCTCGAATATCCTTGACGCCACCACTGAGGAATACGAGAAGTTACGTGTTGGGGACGTGAAGACAAAGCGCGACAGACATAGCGTCACTATCTTCGCGAGGGCACGGTACAAACCTGAAGACGAGGACGAGTTTGAGACGGATCAGTGGGGATACAGGGAGACGGACTTCTACGAGGCGTTCACGCTTACAGACCTATCTAAGGAAGAGGCATCTCTCGTTGAGGAGTTCGTCCCGGTCGCCGTTGAGGAAGCCGATGGATTCGCGGGCTTCCGCGACAACGCGACGAAGACGAATTCCCCGATCGACCGCCTGAAGGCCATCACGCTACCCGACCCCGACGACGTCGCGGACGACCTCGAACGCTACATCGAGGTCAAAGAACGCGCCGACGAGCTCGACGAGAAGATCAAGAAGACCGACGAGCTCATCGACGAAATCGTCTACGACCTCTACGGGCTGACCGACGAGGAGATCGAGATCGTCGAAGAGGCTGTGCAGGACGACTAATTACGGGGGGAGGACACGTCAAGATCGTCGACAAGCAGGATGGGTTGCGAAGACTATCGCGAGAGCTACTGTCGTCAGCTTTCTACTCCCCACAGTAGAGAGGGGTAGCCAGTCGCAACAATCCAAATACCCTCTTTTTACCCAGATTAACAGGTTGTGTGAATCGCGTATCGATCCAGTACCTCGTCAAGCAATAGTCGCAGCAACTGCATACCCCAACGTTATGTTCCGGGTATGTCCTCGAAAAAACAATCTCCACGCTGTCTATCGGTTGCGTTTTTGTCGCCCCCGAGAGGGGTGCGGGGCGTCTTGAGAGGCGTCGCGCGGAGTCGTATGGGTCATCGTGCTCTTGTTGCGTACGAACGGCCGGACGGACAGTACAACCTCCACTACTCGCATCGTGGGGCGAAGCATCTCCAGTTGAAGCAGGTACTCACGCTCGGAACGCCATTTGGAGAGGACACAAGCGAAAACGAATGGACGAAACGCGTCTACGAATGCCTGCAGACGGCCTCAGACACGTCGATTCCGACGCCTGGGCGTGGGGAGTCACGGACGCCGACGCGCGTCTGGGTTGAGCCCTGCGCCGTCAGCGTGACGCTCGAAGAGATTCGGCGAGCGTATCTTGACTACCTCGCGCATGAAGCGTTCTACGTCGTGGGCTGTGACGACTGGCAGCTGCGGGTGACGGCGTATCGCGTGTTCTGGTTTGGCTTGGCGGACGTCGCGACGACGGCGCGCCGTACGCCGACCGTCGGCCATGGTGCGTTACGCACGGTTGCGTGGCGCGACGGCGACCCAGTCAATGACGAGTATGTGCGTGGGGAGTTCGACGCGCTCAAAGCCGTCGTCGGCGATCTTCTCGATTGCGGCGTCTTCGCGAGCGACGGCGAGGCACTCGCGTATCTCGAACGACTGTTCCGTGAGTGGAGTGCCGACGCCGACAGCCACGTCACACTACGGGAGTCACAGTAGGGGACCCCCCACATTTCACGAGAAGTCACCGATACATACCCCACCGTGTCCGCATAATGTGGGACTCTGTCACAGTGTAGTGTATCGAAGCGTGCGAGTCCACCCCTCCACTGTTTCCGGAGTTAGCGATGGACCGCCCATTCTGAGCAGAGTACACGAGAGGGAGAGAGTACCGTTTCCGGTGGGGCAAGAAAACACGAGCGGGGGAACTGTATGAAGCCAAATCCTACCACAAGACTCGTAATTGAAATTGCAGTACGGGTGCTATTTTTGTCGTACTATCTTAGTCTTTTCTCCATTATACTTCACTAATTGTGGATGGTGACGCGACGCCTGATCGCCTGCACTGGAAATACCACTCTCTCCCTCTCCATCGGATTTCGTCGGCTATTCTGTCAATGCCTCCTCATTCAACTGATCTCGACGTCGGTGTAGGACCAGCTATGCACTGGAAATACCACTCACCACTGGAAACACTACCCGACGATGAGCGGGCACTACGACGAGAACAACGGCATCTTGCACCGGAAATACTACTCACCACCGGAAACACTACCCGGGGTGGTAGCACTGGAAACTCCACTCCCGAAGCGTTATGGTGCTACCGCAGAGAACCACAGTAAGTCCGAAGGATAGCGCGTTATGCCTCAAGAAAATTCAGGCGGTGACTCAGACGGAAACCCACACCCAAACTCCGGTACTCCCGACAGCGCACCGCTCTTCACGCCAGACACGAACGTCTACAAGAACCGGGACGCTGTCAAAGACTCATATTCACCGGACAAAATCGTCGGTCGAGACGATGAAATTGAAGACTACATGCAGTCGCTACAACCCGTCATAAACGGTGAAGAACCGGACAACATCTTCGTCTACGGGAAAACTGGTGTCGGGAAAACTGCAGTCACCGAATATCTCACGAACGAACTCTCACAATCAGCCTCCCACTACGATATCGACCTCTCGATTCTCACAATCAGCTGTAAGGGGGCAAATACATCGTACCAGACAGCGATACGTCTCGTCAACGAACGTCGGTCATCCGACGAACAGCTGAGTCAAGCCGGCCACGCCGAGTGGAAGGTCTACGACGCCCTCTGGGAGGAACTCGACGCACTCGGTGGAACGATCCTCATCGTCCTCGACGAGATCGACAATATTCGAGACGACGAACTGCTCTACCAGTTAAGTCGCGCCCGAAGTGAGAACAACATCACAGAGTGCAAGCTCGGCGTCATCGGGATTAGCAACGACCTCACCTATCGGGATCGACTGAACGCCGAAGTCCGCTCGTCCCTCGGTGAGAAGACCGTCTTCTTCCCACCCTACGACGCAAACGAACTCCGAGATGTCCTCCAACGACGCGCCAATCTCGCGTTCCAAGACGGCGCACTCGCACCTGGCGTCCTCCAACTCTGTGCGGCCTTCGGTGCAAAAGATAGCGGTGACGCGCGAAAAGCTATCACACTCCTACGCGAATCTGGCGACCTTGCCAGAAACGAAAACGCGGATCAAGTAACCGAAGACCACGTCGAGCGAGCGCGCGAAACCGTCGAAACCGAAGAAGTCGTCGAGGGAATTGGCGAGAATCTCTCCGAGAACGAGCAGCTAACTCTCTACGCTCTCGCAACTCTCACCGCCCAATCAGCCACACCCGCCCGAACACGCCGAGTATATGAGCGATATACACAGCTTGCGAATGCTGCCGGACGCGAACCAGTAAGCAACCGGCGAATCCGCGACTTCCTCGCTGAACTTGAGTCAATGAACATCGTACAGCAACAACAGCAGAGCGGCGGGACAAACGGCAATTACAACGAACACGAAATCGTCCACGACGTCGACGATGTGCTTCGTGGGCTCACCGAGGTCCTCGAAGCCGTCGGCGTCCATGATTCCGTAACTCAGCACGTCACCTTCCATGGGGGAGGAGACGGCGACACCTTCACAACTGGAACTAACACCACCTCATAATCGCTCACAACGTGCAGCGACGAGTTCCCTACATAACTTGGCGCTCTGATGTCTCAACATTCTCTACTACTACGAGATGAAACCGCCAGCACCTACAAACAGAGCACTTGAAACGACCTCCCCCCCTCAATCAACGGGCACGCAATATTGAGAGCCATACTGACCTCCATCACTATTCCCCACGTTTCTGTCCACACGAACATTCCAAACGACCCCTCTCCGGGTCAGTTAACCAACAGACTGTGCAATCTGACTCAAATTGTTGGTTAAGATCTGACGACACCACGCGCCCGAACGACGCAGGAAACGCATAGAACGTCACACGAGCGTCATCAACGCGGACGCCCTTGCTATCCGTTCGATCCCGACCGCCTGAGCGACCTACGCTTGAAAGGTATCCTTGACGACGAAGAGCGGAACGACGGCCGTGGTCGTGGGGCGTACTACCAGTATCAGCTCGGCGACCGTGAAGACATCATCGGCGAAATCCTCCAAGAAGACGGGTAACTCTCTACTCTCTGTTAGCCAACTATTGAATAGCCACCTCGTGTGGTCTAACAGCCAATTTGCGGAGGTTTACACTCGACACCTGGTGTGTCTCCCTCACCGGTCTCCCGATCCACGATTGGCTTCGAGCTTCCTGGGCACACGTCACGCCGCACAGGACTCCGTACCAGTACGGGACCACCGGCAATCCGACCGGGGTTCGAGAAGGAAGCAATGACTACTGTCGTTTCCAGTTATTTCACTAGTGCCAGTTGCAGTAGTGGATCCAAAACGGATTCTCTCGCTGGCTAGCCATCACTGAACACTCAAAATGGGTGGTGTCGGTGGATCCGTCTGATTCGCATCCACGCGAACACTCCAAACAACCCCTCTCTCCCCCGATTAGTTAACCAACAGGCTAGGTCAGGTTGCACAGTCTGTTGGTTAAGCCGATGGTACCGCACTCTGGTTTTGTGCGAGCGTGCCATCGTACAGTTGTCACGTCCTATCAAGAAATAATTAGTCTAGGTGGCTTAGGTCGCAGCATAGAATCGAGCAAGGCCACACTCTGGACAGACGTAGCAGGTCAGATAGTCGCCTTTGAGATCGAGGGCACCTAAGAGACCACCCCCTGAATCGATACGGATACCATCACCCTTGTATGACGTTTTGTGTTCCGTCTCGCTCATCTCTACCTCACAATCGGGGCAGGACGGCATATACCAAGATACTTAGCCGGGATACAATAGTGGTAGGTTCAGGTTGTGGACGAACCGGTGGAGAGCATTCTATGTGGAGAGAAAACTGAAGAAGATGGTATCTGATAATATGGTATGGGACTAGGCTGGGACGATCTATCCGATGATCCGTGGGAACTTCCCATTTCTAAACCTAAAGCAACGTCATGGGTGGATCTCATTCAGCACCTCAATGGGGCGGGACCACGAGAAACCAAACCTTCTGAGCTTAGAAGACGGCATAAAGAAAAATACGGAAGCGTGATGGCTATCAGTGCAAAAGGCAGAGTTGTTCGTCAGGATTCGACCACTCCTCACCTATAGGTGAGTATTGGATTGGAGAGGGTGGACAGATACAACGCCCTCAGAACCAGAGTCGTCGAGAGCTCAGCGACAGCATCTGCATGTATCTCATCGAGCGTGCGGGTGGAGACCAAAACGTCCCCTCTAACCAGATAACCCTGTGTAAATCTTGCTATAGGTATCTCCATAGACAGTGTGGCGAGCAAATACCGGAGTGGGAATAGTTTACTGGGCTTGGTGGGAGTGATCGCGATCTACTTAATTGGTAGGCAGACCTTCCTAACAGTTGTTCCAGCAGGTGTAGTGCCGACCTAATTGGATTTCAACAGAGCCATATATCTCAGTACTTTATCATTTGTTATACTAAATCATTATTAAGATGATGATGTGTTAGTTTGTTGGTTGTGGCAATAGCGACAACTACACAAGTTCTTATACTTATGTGTGACAGTCAACTAATTGCTCTATGACAGAGCAATCCCCGACTCGGAGAAAGGTTCTCAGGAGTATCGGAGCTGCCGGAGCACTCAGTCTATTACCAAGACAGGCTCTGGGAGCGTCAAAAACTGAAGTTGGTACTCCTCTAAAGAATCTTGGGCCGTATAAAGAGGCGACAGTAGAAGAAATGTCAGCAATATACCAAAGGCGGCCTAATACTGACCAATTTGCAATTAGTACTGGGGCCTTTGGCAACGGAATTGAATTCTACTTGGTATCAGGAGCCCCCTCACCACAGAAGAGTCCTAAAGAAGTAATTCCCCTCACCAACAGCTCGGAAATTGGCGTCTTTGCTCCCCAGTGGAGAGGAGAGAGTGAAATTGAGTACACCCAGGATTATAAACGAAAGGTAGCAAATGTTTCTGCAGATAATAATCTGGAAGATCCAACTATCGTTGATAAAGATGTGAGTCAGAGTGATGGGGAGTTTAGCACTATGCTGTCAGTTCCGTTCCCCATTCCAAGTAGCCTCCCAATTGATCTTTGTACCCCTATGCCGAATGGGAATCAAATCTGTATACAAACCGGAAAAATTATCGATAACTTCGGACAGCCACGAGACTGTCGAGACGGCGAAAGCGCCCCTGTTGTCTCAGTTGATGTAAAGATAACAGAAAAAGAGAGTTTTGGCGCTGGAGATGTAGTTGCTAGTGTCTCCCCTTGGATCGGACTTGAAACAGATGGAAGTGCAGTATGGGTTGGAGAAGAGATATCCGGGGAATGTACTCGGTATCCGATAAAAATACAGGATTTCACTGCTGCTCCAGCAGATTTAGTTGATCAGCTGGGTGAAGTATCAGGTGATATTGTTGAAAAATTAGGATATAGTCGCAACAATGGTGTTCTTGTAGCTGCTGTCGCAGTTGTGATTGCGCTGCTAATTGCCGCACCCCCAACAGGAGTGCCAGCATAAAAGAAAGAACCATCGGCACTGTCTCGTTGAGCCAACTTCAGGAATAAGCAGGTCATTGGGAGTTTGTTCAAGATGCTCGCAGACCTGCTCAACGAAACTGTGGTACGGATTTTTGTTTACTCAGGGAGCCAACAACGATCTTGGCGGAATTAGGCGTTGAACACTCACATGGAGCAGTCTAGAATTGGGTGCACCGGGTGGCTGACAGCGAGCAATCTTGATTATATGCTGCAATTGACCTAGACTCCATACTCATTCTTGATGTCGCATTGTTTGGGTCGCATGGTACCGATCCGGCAGCTGCGTTTCTGCACCGATTCACCGAGAAACACGATCTCCCCGGGGCTGAGTTGCTCGTCGATCAATTTGACTATCGGACTGCCCTCTCTCGATTAGAATTGAGCGGTCGGATTAACTATACCGAGCGAAAGCTCATTGAAAAGTGATTTCAGACCCTCAAAATGCGCGTCGACCGCTTCCATAATTCGTGGGTGGGCAGTCGGTCAAGCGTTCGCAAACATCTTGAACAATTTATGCATTACTACAACCACCAGAGACCGTACCAAGCTCTTAATGGAAAGACATCGGTTGAGGAGGGGCTGAACTAGACAGTACCATTTATTATCATGTGCTCAATTACCGTACAGTATGAGTGACCCTGACCAACATCAGACCGACAAGTCATATTGGTGGTACGGGATCGCATTCTTTGTAACGGCACTTCCCCTGACTTGGATATCATATGGAATACTACAGTCTGTGAGTGAGACACATTCTTCTTCAGCTGCTCTAGTCCCAACTTCTCCAGAATTTAGTGGAATTTTCTTGTTCTCTGCTGTAATAAGTGCAATCCTTGTACTCATGACTAGCTTATTAGCTCCTGTTTATTCACTTTGCCTATATTTAGATGTTCGATCTCTGCAGACAAGTGAATACTGGAAACCAAATAAGACAGTTTGGGCAGTAATCGGTCTACTACATTTATTCACATTTATATCTTCACTAGTTCAATTAGTCACAATTCCTGCTGGTGGTTTCTATCTCTATATTCGACATAAGAAAACATAGTGTCCAGATGAGCTTGAAAATGAGGTATGAGGCATAGTCTAGTTGAGTCAGTTTGAGAAGTGAGCAGGTCGGTGAGTTTCTTGTCCAAAATGCTCGTAGACCTGCTCAGCGAGAGCTACGAACCGAATTTAGAAGCACCTTGGGAGAACGAGCGGACGGCGACGCCCGTTAGGGCGTTCGCCGTCCTCCTCCATCAGACCGGTTGTTCACTCAGGGAGCCAACAACGCTCTTGGCGGATTTAGGCGTTGAATGCTCGTATGGAGCCTTCTGGGATTGATTCATCGCTAGATAACATCAGGTATAATCCGCCGACGGCATCGCCGTCGCGGGTCGCTGTTGACGAAACCGCTGTCAAGATTAACGGTGAATGGTCGTGACTGTATGCTGCAATAGACACCGAGACAAAGCTGATTCTTTGTCTATGTGAAGAACATGCACATAGGATAGGGCGCAAGTGACAATCGCCGGCGGGTGCACTTTCAGTCGCCCGAGTATCTCGTCGACCGGCTCGACGTGATTGCCGAGCTCTTCGATAAAGACTGGACGGATGTCCTCGTCGAGGCTATCCGCGCGTACATCGAAAAGACCGCTGACAGCTGATTGAACAGCTGAGCCAGAACTTCGATCCAGACGTCCAGTTCGGTGTTCAGACACTCTCGTTCTACAAGCTACAGGATAACGAGGCAGAGTTCCAGTTCTTCAACTTCTTCTTCGGATTGGCCATCGCGGCGTCGATGGGGACACGCGTGTACATTTCTCAGTTGCCGCTTCCCGACATCCGTGGACGCGATTTCGAGGGTTTCCTCAGAAGGGGGAGGACCTCGGTGGAACATGCCATCCCACCGACCCCCCTCAACCCTTGGAGGGTGACAAACACAGGCGACGTCGTGTTTCTAGTCTGTCTAGAAGGTGCTGGCGGTCCTCGATTTCCTCGAAAACAGCGGCAAGGACATCAACTATCACTGCTCAGGCTGTCGTCAAGATTCCACCCAGGGGCGCTGGCGTTAGCTACAAGATATGGATCTCGCTGACGTATACCGGTGCCGCGGTGTACGTAACCTGGTTCCTCGTCATTGAGATAAAAACGAAACGATAGAGAAGACTGAGAGCGGGAAACCGAATGGTTACCCAAAGAAACATTACCACCACGTGTATAATTAGGAATATGAAAGATACCATTATCGAGGCTATCCGCCAGCCAGAATATACTGGTGAAAATCGGTGTGAGCCGTGTACAGCACTAAACTTGGTTATTGCAGGAGTCGTCGGATCAGCTATTGCTCGGAAATCAAAGTTGGGGGGTACTGCGGCTTTCGGTGTCTCAGCTGGTCTAATCTACCTCCGTGGATATCTAGTTCCTGGTACCCCAACGCTAACGAAGCAGTATCTCCCACGGGCAGTCCTTCGTTGGTTCGGTAAGCAACCGGAACTAGAAGCTCGAGATGGCCTTGGCAGCGTACCAGACGAAACGGTGAGTGCAAACAATCAGTCTCCAAAATCTACGATTTCTGAATCAAATAAGCCAGTCGAAGAAATTGACCCTCATGATTTCCTTCTCACTGAAGGGATTATTGAACCATGTGAAGCTCGAGATGATCTCTGTCTTACTAAGGATTTTAGTAACCAATGGGATGCTGAGATATCTACCCTATCTGAAAAGGAACTGGATGCAAGTGAAGCTGTTTCCATCCTTGGAGTTCAGGTTGAGGGAGATGGATTTGAGATAGAACAGTATGGTGAAGCACGTACATTAGTAGCCGGTTCGCAGACAATTGGGAAGTGGCCATCTCAGGGAGCGCTCTTAGCTGACGTTGGAGCAGCACACGTGTTGGATGAGTGGTCAGATGAATGGAATGATATTGGACCGGCACAGAAGGGAGAGATTCTTAATGGGCTTCGGCTGTTCTTAGAGCACTGTCCAGGGAGCAAGGGTTCAGTGAGTATGAGTCAAGAGACGGTAGAATCGTGCTGTTCCTCTCATGAGGTAATCACAGTTTCCTGTGATGATACAGGAGAACGGCTCTTCGAACAGCGGTTGAGCGAGATATGATATTCGAATCAATTCAGACGATGTTGCACTAACGACGTAACCCACTTCTCTCGCGGACAATATCCGATACTACTGAACTTAGAGTAACGCAGCCATCGAACTGCCCACCCACGAGTGGTAAAAGCGGCCGATCCACATTTGGAGGGTATGGAACCATTTTTCGACGTGGCCCCGGTCAGTATAGTCGAGATGACCGCTCAATCCTAATCGAAAGAGGGTAGTTCGAGAACCGAGTTGATCGACGAGCAACTCAGCCCCGGGGAGATCGTGTTTCTCGGTGAATCGGTGCAGAAACGCAGCTGCCGGATGTACCATGTGATCCAAACAACGCGACGTCAAGAATCAGCTTTGTCTCGATGTCTATTGCAGCCTACAGCCACGACCATTCACCGTTAATCTTGACAGCGGTTTCGTCAACAGCGACCAGCTTCGGCTGTGCCTCAGGCGGGTCGCAGCCGCTATCAGCCAGCCGATGCATCCAATTCAAGCCCGCTCCATGCGAGCGTTCAGCGCCTAAGTCCTCCAAGATCGTTGTTGTCTCCCTGAGCGAACAACCGGTCTGGTGGAGGCGGACGGCGAACGCCTAATGGGCGTCGCCGCCCGCTCGTTCTCCCAAGCTTCTTCTAAATTCGGGTCGTAGCTCTCGCTGAGCAGGTCTGCGAGCATCTTGGTCGACCAACTCAACGACCTGCTCACTTCTCAAACTGACTCAACTAGACAGTGCCTACAAATAGGACTTGTAGAATAAATATACAAAATAATACTCTGTCGGAGCTCTGGGATCAGCTACTGGACTGAGGTTTCAATATATAACTATAAATATATTATTTCTATGAATAGTTCCGTACCACAATCTATTTTTATATTGGCTATTATACACCATGTATGACTACACAGGACTTAAGATGGAATATTGCAAGTCTTGGCCTAATTGTAGCTGGTGTAGTTGGAGCGGTTCTTACGTCGCTTCAATTAGGAGCGTATCTCGCGAGTGGACTCCTCCTATTAGTTGCTATTGCTGGGGTGTTATTGTTACTCCAGAAGCAAAAAGCATACTCAGTTGTCCTATTGGTCTCGGGAATTTTAGCTCTTATATTTGCCGCTGTTGGTTATCTGAACCAGGGCTTTACCACACTAACTATTCTATATGTTCTCCTTGCTATCGTCGGCCTTATTCGTGGTGGGCAAGCGTTAAGTCAAGTTGAGTGATGGACTAATTGCTACTGCGGTATCTACGTCGAGGATTAGTCGGACGCTCTTGTGGCGTAGATTGTTGGTAGATCACAGCACAGTTTTGAGGATAGTTTTCAGCGCTTCTTTACCTGGTTTTCTGAAGACCTCACGGCGGAGCTGAAGCGCTCAGAGATACGGTGTGAGTCGATCTTTGGTGGCGACGCCGAGCAAGCCGAAGAAGAGTATCTCGTCGATACCTACGGCGATCGGTTGAACGTAACCGTACTCAAGGCCGGCCACCACGGCAGTGCGTCCAGCACCGGAACCGCGTTGCTTGATGCAGCTTCCCCGAAGGCCGTCATTGTCTCGAGCAGCTGGAACAACCAGTATGGGCATCCCGCTAACGAGACGCTTGAGCGACTCGCAGCGCGGAACCTCCCGACGTATTGGACGGCGACACACGGCGATATCGTCTTGACGAGCAACGGCACACAGGTCGCCGTCAAGACCCAGCAGGCCGCCCCGACTGCCCCCATGGAGCTTCGTGAGGGCGAACCAGTCGAGCCCGGAACATCCTCACCTGTTGAGGTGCGGACAGTCCTCCGTGGAAGCGGCGATTGGCAGGCACCAACCACGACGACGAGTCCGACCAGCACGACGACCGTCGCTGATGGTGGCGTTGACCCGACGGCGCTCAACGTCGTCGACATCCAGGCTGAGCCACCCGCGAATCAGTCATCGACTGACGAATACGTCGTCTTCAAGAACACCGGAAACGCCACACTCGACCTGAGTGGCTGGACCGTCTCCGATAGCGCCGACCACACCTACACGATTCCCGACGGTGTCACACTCGACGCCGGGGAGACGCTCACACTCCATACGGGCAGCGGGACGAACACAGACACCGACCTCTACTGGAACCGCGGGTCGGCCATCTGGAACAACGGCGGGGACACGATCATCGTGACAACCGACACCGGAACCGAAGCCGTTCGCACAACCTACGAATGATTGACGATGGCACCTACACAGCAGTCCTAGATCGCTTCGAAGGCGAGCAAGCCGTCCTCGTCCTTGAGCAGGACGGCGCCGACGTCGCCGACTATCCAGTCCCGCGTGAGCAGCTTCCCAAGGCGGGTCGACAACAAGACGCAGTCTTTGAGGTCGTCATCGAAGACGGCGACCTCGTCGACATCACATACAACCCAGCTGAAACCGAGTCCCGTCGTGAGTCCGCACAGAACCGCTTCGACCGCCTCTCGAAGCGTCCTCCGAACCGCGATGAGTGACTGCTCTGGGAAGACGCCGTCATCTAGGTAGCCCGGTGGCTAGTCGTCTCAGCTCCAGTGGTTGAAGTAGGAAGGCGAGGATACGGGGGGTGTGACGCGAGACTCTGATCGCCGTCGCGACAAGGACGCGTTTCGTCCCCGGGGCGAAGCAACCAGAGAGCCGGACCACGTACTCGAACAGGACGAAGAGTCCCACGACCAGTTGGCGAGTACCGACTATCCGGAGTCAGAAGAGGCGTCGTCACTGTGTCTCGACTGCGGTCGGTCTGTGCCACCAGCAAGTGAGCGGTGTGCGTCGTATCGCCCTGAACACGCGGCGTCGAAGGCACCGACTCAGGACACAGAGGAGACAGAGATGGAGTTCCTCCATCTCGTCTTCGCGGTCGTGACGGCACGCACGGAGATGGCGGCGCTCGCGAAAGGGACGGCTGCGCACTCACTCCTTGCTAAGAAGGGCGACACCGCGATTACCGAGACCGAGCTCGTCGCGGATAATGATGGGTCGCCGTCGCGAACGCTCACCGAGCAGTGGGGCGACCTGCCCGGTGTCGCCCAGCTCGAAAGCGACGCTGGCGAACGACTCCTCCAGCAGGCGTCCATCGAGCAGTGGGCAGGACAGCCAATTTGGGAGTGCAAGGTTTGTGAAATGCCACGCTACGGACTTGCTCCAGCATAAGCACTCTATCGCAAATCCATTAGCTAGACGTATCGTTCGGTCACGCTTAGTAGGTCTAAGAACGCTTGCAACCCAAGAATCGAGCTGTAGAAAGTCCGACACAGAGCTATAGTGAGAGGATACGGGTAGAGAAACCGTCTACATCTCCTCCTTTTATGATATTTGACAACACATCATTATCGACTAATTCCTCTGTATTACTCCGGTCTAGTATCATCGGAGGAATAGCCGTTCTAACTATCAACTATCTCAGCGGTGGAAATATTGAATTAATAGGATTTAAACAGAGCCGACACTGCCTAATTGAACCGTATCGGTTGGTTTCGTCTAATTAAGAAGTGGAGGTGAATTCGGAGAAGTCGATCTTGTTGATTTCCAGATGAACGGCAGAGAGAGGTCATCAACAGTTCAGTTACGAGCTTCGTCCAACTTCGGATGGGTAGTTCGGTGCTGGGATACCCGTTCACTGAAATCCGCTCATCCGGACAGGGCCAGCTTATGAACGGTCAAGATATTTGAAGTTCCCAGATATCCACAGTACAGGACTATCAATTTGATTCATCGACAGTTAGTTCGGCTGGTCAGCCAAAAGACGGGTTTCAATATAGCTGTCGAGCTCGGAGCGGACCATCCGGTTCGAATTCATTGTGAGTCGGTCGAAGATCTCGCCACTGACAAGTGTCATTACGAAATCTGCGACTAGCTCTGGATCGACCTCGTTAAAGTCGCCTGTTTCAATACCAGCCTCAATTATCTCTCGGACGGTTTCTCGGAAGCCTTGGTGTGATCGATTGAAACACTCTCGGTAGTCTTCATCATGAATTGCCTGTGTTCGTAATTCGATTAGCACCTTCTCATAATCTCGTTCCTGTGTTTCATCAGCGGAAGGTAGGGTCTTGTCAAGGAGTGTTCGAAGATGAGTTTTTGGAGAGGCCTCATTAGAGAGTTGAATTGCACCGTTCTCAACGCGTTCAAGCAGGTAATTAAGGAGATCAAGTAGGAGCTCGTCTTTCCCATCATAATGATAGAAAATAATACCCTCTGATTTGTCGAAGTGTTGGCTGACTCGGTTAATCGTAAGATCACTATATCCATATTCGGCTAGCGCATCAAATGTCGCCTCCATGATTGATGTCTGGGTTTCGTCGGGATTCTTTGGGAAAAGCGGCTCATTCGCCATACTAGTTATTTCTCGTGTTCACCAATAGATGTATCCCTTCAGGGGAACTGCCTCCGCTAATTTGGCCTAATGTATTACTGGGTCCCCATTTCTGCGTGGTTTAGAGCAAGCTTCTTATCAGCACACAAGAATAGCATGATTTTGGGTCATCTTATCCAAATCAGTAGATTAATATACTATCCGATAAGACTGAGTAAACACTCAGTTCAAAAGATGAGCGCGCAATACAATATAACGATCGGCTCTACAACCTCATTCAATTCACCAACGCTAACGCAATCCACATATGAAACAAGATAACCATCATTGTCATCACTCATCACGCCTCGTTCTTACCGTTATCCTCGTTATGGGTCTTGTAGTTGGTAGTCTCCCCGCTCTCGCAGTAGCTCAAAGTGCAGAGTCTGGAGACGTCATCGGACGTCCGGACATCTCGTTCGCGACAGGATCTGGAGCGGTTTCAGCTGGTACCACTAGTGAGATGGAAATTTCGGTCGTCAATCGTGGTATGATCATTCAGCATGGGCCATCGCAGTATGAAGATTCAGTTATGACCGCGAGAGGGCTGACATTCGAACCTCAGGATGACAATATACCGATTGACATCCATGCTGGGCAGGTATCAGTCGGCAATTTCCAGACCGGAAGTACACAACAGACAGTCTCCGTCACTGTCCCAAGTGATACCGAACCAGGGAAATATCAAATACCGATTAAATACACGTATTCTCATACACGACATATCAGCTACGACGCCAGTGGACAAGATGAAGGAGCTGACTCAACGCGGACGGAAACGGGTTCGATAACGATCCGTGTTAAGGAGGACGCTAGATTCGAAGTTGTCGAGACAAATGCGACGGCACAGATTGGTGACGATAGCGATATCTCGATGGCGATTCGAAATACTGGCTCGGAAGTCGCAAAGGGGTCAAGCGTGACTGCAGAATCCAAAAGCAGCTCATTGACGTTTGAATCCGGAGATACGTCCTCGACTACCTACGTCGGCGACTGGCAGCCCGGTGAGGTACGGAACGTCACCTATAATGTCAAACTAGAATCCGATGCTATTATCCGTGGATACACGGTCGATTTGGCCGTCGGTTACAACGATATTGACGGGATCAGTCACACATCCGAACCATTACCGACTGTCGTCCAGTCGACCCCTGAGCAATCATTCGCCTTCAAGGACATCTCGTCGTCGCTTCGCGTCGGAGAAAACGGCCAAATCACGGGAGCCATCAAGAATACTGGTCCAAATCCCGTCAAAAGCGTCTCGGTCCACCCGGCCGAAAATCTCTCGTCAATCGTTCCCAGTGAAGAATCTGTTGTCGTCGGCTCACTTGCTCCCAGTGAGTCTAGGGCGTTCCGTCTCCCGATAGAGGTCACCAGTGAGGGGGAGCCTGGAGAGAAATTAATCGGACTTAATGTCCAATACCGAGACGGGGACGGTGATCGGAAAATATTCGATAAACGAGATATCTCAGCCGCTGTTGGGCCTAGTCGTGACGCATTCAAACTCGCGTTTTCCGACAAAACTATCACTGTTGGAAGCTCGCGAACGCTTTCGGTTGAAGTGACGAACAACCTCAACCAGACTGTCACCGATATTGATGCGCGGATGTTCGCAGATGATCCGCTTAACACCGGTAAGACGGATACGAGTTACATCAAGTCACTAGAACCCGGTGAATCGACAACAGTAAAATTCGATGTGTCTGCGTCGTCTGCAGCGACTGCGGAGAACACGTATCCGGTTTCGTTCGACTTCCGGTACACAGACCGCCGTGGAAACACCCATCTCTCGGACACGTTCCGGTATCCGCTCAACGCGGTCCAGTCTACCGGCGGTAGCGGCCCGCCGCTTGCGTTAATTGGTGGGGTAATTATCGTCGTCCTCGGAGGTGCAGCGGTCGTCTATCGGAGGTATAACTGATGGACATCGCGGCGTCGGTGGAACGGGCGATAAAACGTCTTAACAGTGTTATTGTAGACCGACCACGCGCAATAATCATCCTCTTTGTCCTGTTGACCGTCGTCCTCGCTGGCGGGCTGACTTCTGTCGGCATGGGCCAGGGCGGCCTCGATGCCTTTACTGAGGGGCTCCCCGCGCAGAATGCCTTAGATGAGGTCAATCAGAATTTCCAGCAACCATTCGAACCGGATACTGAAACGACCCAGCTCATCCGAACGGATGATAACGTCCTGACGAAAGAATCACTGATTCGCGAAGTACGTGTTCTTGAGGAAATCAATTCACGGAGCGATCTGTGGATGGATACAGCCAGTGGTCCCTCGACACTCATCGCGAAGCAGTTGAATCCGTCAGCATCGACGCCAACAGAATATCGGCAGACGCTCGAACGAGCTAGCCCGACTGAAATCCGCCAGACCGTTCGCGAACTCAAGGATAACCCACGGTTTACAGGATCGCTTGCTAATGATTTCAACCCGACGAGCGTTTCGGCTTCCGCATCGATCACGACTGTCTCTCATACGCTCCCGAAAAGCTACGGGAGCGACGAATTAACAACGGTCCAGACGGAAATCCAATCAATAGTCAAACAAGCGCCGCTCGATATGCGCGCGTTTGGGTCTGGAACGACCGAGTCCGAGATCAGACAGTCCATGACGGACTCTCTCTCACTTGTGATGCCGATCGTCATCCTCCTGCTGCTGTTTTTCCTCGTTGTCGCCTACCGTGACCCCATTGACGTCGTCCTCGGCCTGATTGCGCTGGTAATGACGATCATTTGGACATTTGGATTTATCGGCTATGCCGGGATTCCGTTCAGCCAGCAGATGATCTCCGTCCCCGTGTTACTGCTCGCTGTCGGCGTTGACTTCGGCATCCACATCATCAACCGCTACCGCGAAGAAACCGAGCGTGGATTTGAGGGAATCGAGGCAATGCGGGCAGCGAACGGCCAACTCATGGTCGCGTTCATCATCGTCACCGTGACCGCCGTATTCGGGTTCGGCGCAAACATCATTTCGAGCCTCCCCCCAATCAAGAACTTGGGTATCGCTTCCGCGATGGGGATCATCTTCACGTACCTCATCTTTGGGCTGTTTTTGCCCGCTGCGAAGCTGGTGACAGATGATCTCCGAGCTCGGGTTGGCGTGCCGGAGTTTAACTCGAAACCGATTGCGTCCGACGAATCAGCGCTGGGACGAGCGTTGGCGTTCCCCGCACAAGTAAGCCAATACGCACCCACAGTGATCGTCGCCGGGCTACTGTTGTCCGGCGCCGTCATGGGTGCGTACGGTTCTGGAGTAGGGACGTCCTTCGAGAACGAGGATTTCCTGCCGCCTGAGGACCTCCCAGACTATGTTGAGATGCTGCCTGCGCAGCTCAGTCCCGGTGAGTACACGATTACGGAGACGATGAACCTCCTGAACGACAAGTTTGGGCAAGGTGATTCGGTGAAAATATATCTTGAAGGGAACTTCCAAGAAGACCACGCACTCGAAGCCATGGCTGCTGCAGACGATAATCCGCCAGATCCACTTGCCGTCGGCTCGGGCGGGCAGGCTGAGACCCAGAGCATCATCACAGTCCTCAAATCCCACGCGAACCAGAACCCGGAGTTCGCGGCTCTAGTCGCTCGCAACGACCAAAATGACAACGGGATTCCCGACCAGAATCTGGAACGCGTCTACGACGTGTTGTTTGCCTCTTCAGCAAGTGGGCAAGCCAAGCAATACCTCACGGAAGACCGCCGAACTGCACAAGTCGTGTATACGGTTGACGCAGACGCAACCCAGTCAGAAGTTTCCACTGCTGCAGCAAGCTTAGCAGACCGATTCCCGATGAAAGCGACTGCAACAGGGAATACCGTTGTGCTTGCAGCGGTCATGGATTTGATCTTCCAGTCGGCGATTCAAGGGTTAGCAATTGCGGTCGTATTGACAGCGGCATTCCTCGTGCTGGTGTATGGCCTGCTTGAACGGAAGCCACTGCTGGGAGTGGTGAACGTCTTCCCAATCTTGGTATCGCTTGCGTTACTCTTGGGTACAATGCGGTATCTGGGAATGTCGCTAAATGCATTGACCTCAACAATTCTCTCAATCTCAGTCGGGGTTGGGATTGCCTACTCAGTGCACACCACTCATCGGTTTATTGACGAGTACGACCGAGCAACTGGCGCACATGAGGCGATGATGGTGACGTTGACGGGAACTGGTGGTGCACTGTTCGGGAGTATGCTCACCACGACACTCGGGACTGGTGCGCTTGCTCTCGCAATTACGCCACTGCTCAAGAACTTCGGCGTCCTCATTGCGCTCAGCGTGACGTATTCGTTCCTCATGTCGATCATCGCGCTGCCACCAGCTGTATTACTATGGGAGCGCATCCGACAGTGGGGCCCGAAATCGCTAGCACGTCTCCGTCCTGCAGCCGACTAAATTGAACCATCTATACATCACCTAACCGACAATAAAAGAGATTGACGACCAGATTACTGGACTACTGATAAACTGTATGCATCCGTTCCACCACCCCGCTACCGTGAGTTTCTGTCAAAGTAGGCGAGGGCCCGATAGCTGTCTCACCGTCTTTTAAAATTGAAATAGTCAGTAGATATCATCTCCCGTATATTAGTTGGGGGAAAGACACGTTACTCCGCTACGCGGACGCCGCAAGAATACAACCCGCTCGTCTCCCGTTGCTTGACCGTCCCCACCCCATACAGCGACTCGAGGTGGCGGCGCGCAACGTCGCACGATAGTCCGTGAGATCGAGCCGAGCTATCCGGATGCCGAGCTGGTGATCGTTCCGAAGTGACGTGCAGCGATTGAGGCGATTCCCGACGATATCGTCCTTGGGTACTCGCGTGGCTACGCCGACCGACTCACGCACGAATTCTCCGATCCGCGAGACTGGCGTGGCCGTCGCGTCCACATCCTCTCGGTGGCAGTCCACCGAAGCAACGCGACATCGTCGCCCAGCTCACCCGCCCAACCTTCATGGGCGACCCACCTGCGGACATCGTCGGCCTTGACTGGAACGGCGCACATCGCGGCGCACAATTCGGCGAGTTCTGGACGACAGACGGCTGGGATGACAGTGGTCGCGACGCCGACCACGTCACCGTCAGCGAAACCACCTCGAAGAACTCGCCGGCGAGCAAAGCGTCGTCTTCCCAGACCGATGACTCAGCTCTATTGGAATCGGCTCTATTGAAATCCTCACCCACCGACAAAATGGAGGGGGCTATTCGTTAGATGTTGAAGCCAAGTCAACCGATTCCGGCGTCAAGGCGGGAGGTAGATGGTGGTGAGCCGGCGGATTAGCCGGGGGATGGAGTATTTGGCTGGTTGTCTATCCGGAGGATGACAGTCGCGGCCACGAGGACGGCGACGACGGGGAGGATGAACATCCAGAGGGTGACGGCCAGCGAGACACCTAACAGGAACAGGCCCGTGGCACCGACGGCGACCACTCGCGTTCGCTGATACCAAACCCCGGCTGTCCCGATAACAGCGAGCGCACCAAGACCCACGAACAACGCGAGTCGCGTCCAGCTGTACCCGGGTTGGAACAGATACCACCCTAACACGCCGAGAAACGCGGTGCCAATAACCGCAGAGACACCACGCACGAAAGACAGCCTCCTTGTGGTCATTGTATTCATAGTATTTATTGTGCTGACAGATAAGTGGTTCTCCCGCTCAATGAACCGGAGTAACTGCGACTTCGGGAGGGCTTGCATCTGGTCAAACTATCGGACGGACGTGTAACTCTCTGAGGGTTTCAACAGAGCCAATATAGTCTAAAACCGTTGAGGCGGTCGTTTTTCGGATATAGAGAACTCAGAAAACGCGCCACCTCGTCCTTTATTCTCATCTGAACACCGCCACGCTCTCACCACATACTTAACACAGTACCATGTGATTTTCAGACGATGGGCCTTCTTCTTCAGTCTACGGTAGATCCTACAAAGACCCTCATCGTTGTTGTTAGTGCCGTTACCCTCGGTGTAGTAATTTGGGTTCTTGGAAAAAACCTAAAATCACGTATTCAATCAGCTAACGCTGAGGTAATTCGTGCATCTCTAGTCTTAATTTTGACATCAATAGTTACTGGTATACTTATCGTTCAATGGGGTGCTACTGGAACAGCGCTGTCTGTTGTTGGATTGCTTGAATTCGGGATTGGAGTTAGTGTCCGAATCCTACTAACGATACTCTTTGTTGTCGCTGTGTATGCTTTCTCTCGGATTCTGAAGCGTCTCTTGTTAGGTGGTAACGGTTATAGCAGGGTCACTTCGGCGTATCAGCGTCGGGTCAGTTACTACGTTAGCCAAGTTGCGGTCTATATTTTCTCTGTATTTGGGATTCTCTCTTTGTGGGGCGTCCAACTTGCTGATTTGCTATTAGGTGCTGGTGTCCTCGGTATCGTACTGGGGTTTGCAGCCAAGGAGACGCTCGGCTCAATTCTCGCTGGGTTTATCCTGATGCTTTCGCGCCCTTTTTCTGTGGGTGATTGGGTGCAAATTGGTGAGCATGAAGGATTTATTACAGAGATAACGATCAACAACGTCCGATTACGAAATCTAGATGGAGAGCATATCGTACTACCAAACGAAGCCGTGCAGAACCGAACGATCATCAACCGAAGTCGGGAGGGAAAGCTTAGGTTGCGGATTGAGGTCGGGATCGATTACGATGTTGACCTAGATCACGCTGAGACTGTTGCACAGGATTCGATTTCAGAACTTGATGACGTTATGAATCAACCTGAACCACAGGTACTTCCAGTTCGATTTGATGACTCGGCAGTTGTTTTTGAGCTTCGTTTCTGGATAGATTCTCCAACGCCACAGCGAAAATGACATGCTATCAAGAGCGTTATCAATAACGTAAAGTCCGCATTTCGTGAAGAAAGTATAAAAATACCATTCCCACAGCGGGAACTCACTGGACGGAGCGAAACTAACGAGTTTCAAATCACACAAGGTATCCACGGAGCCAGTGAGGGATCCAGCCAGACTGGGTCACCTGATCGTTCACGCAATTGACCCCTTGGTACTGTCTAGATAAGCATACCCCCCCTAACATTTTTCCCATCGAGAGTGGTGTCGAACTAATAAGGTTCTAACAGATCCTTAGAACTCCAATCTGCTTGTCGTATTCGTGTATTTCGAGATTGGTCTATCAATGACTCCGGAGTGCGATGCTTTCGATAAGGGTGGCGTCTGACCCTCGCACATGACCCAAGAAAACGCCGGTCAGCGTGCCGTCTCCGTCGGAGTTGGTTTAGTCATGGTCGTGTTGGTTGTGGTAACTCTCCAGCCGCTATTTCAAGTAGCTGTCACAGGCCCGTTCGGCGACTTGGCCCGATGGTTTCTGTCGATCGTCCTGTGGGTCCTCATACGGTTCGTGGGTGCTCTCGTGTTCGTCCTGTTCGCGTGGTTTGCGTTCACAGGCGGTACGAGGCGGATGCCCCGACCCTTGAGGTCGGGGAGGAAGCCGACAACCGATGACACAAACCACGTTACGATGGCAGGCCGACTCCCGACCCTATAAGTAACACCGACTGTATATGTGAAAGCACAGTGGAATACCGTCGTACTGCCGTCATCAAACTCGACACGCCCGAAGGAGCTGACGACTCCCTTCGAGAGACTGTCGAGCAGTTCAAACACTGCGCCAACACCGCGAGTGAATGGTGCTGGCACGGCGACGACGGCTACCACGTCACCTCAAAAGCCAAAGCCGAACGCGCCCTCTACGACCGACTCCGCGACGAAACCGACCTGACCGCAAACCTCGTCCAGAAAGGAATTCGCAGGGCAGTCGAAGCCGTCAAAAGCGGAGTCTCACGTCTCAAACGTGGTGAGAACACATCGCAACCGCACTTTTCTGCTGATAGCGCGGTGTACGACAAGCGGAGCGCAACGTTCCACCGCGACCACGTATCGCTGTCCACCGTAGACGGGCGCGTCGAGTGCGATTACATCCTTCCCGACGACTCGGAGACACCGCCGACAAAGTACGTCTCCGACGAGGACTTCGAGTTTCGGATGGCACACTTGCAGTACTGCGACGGTGACTGGTATCTCCACGCCTCGATGCGGAAAGTCGAAGCAGACGACGAACCCAAATCCGAGTCCAAGCACAGAACAGTCCTTGGTGTGGATGTAGGCGTGAACAACCTCGCCGTCGCTTCGACGGGGCAATTCTGGTCAGCAGACGAGTTCAACCACTGGCGTCGAGAGTACGAGAAACGCCGTGGGTCGCTTCAGCAGTGTGGGTCTCGACACGCCCACGAGAACATCGAATCAGTCGGACAGAAAGAGACCGGGCGGTTCAAGATATACCTACACACGGTGGCGAACGAACTTCTTGAGGAAGCCGTCGAGAACGACTGTTCGCACATCGTGTTCGAGGATTTGACCCACATTCGGGAGAACATTCCCGAGGCGACGTGGCAACACGTGTGGGCGTTCCGACGCCTCTACGAGTACGTCGAATACAAGGCCGAAGAACACGGTATCGAGGTCGTCCAGGTTGACCCGCGCAACACGTCGAAGCGTTGCTCGACGTGTGGGTTTACCCACGACGACAATCGCCACCAAGAGTCGTTCGAGTGTCAGAAGTGTGGGTATGAGAACCACGCGGACTACAACGCCTCGAAGAATATCGGTTTGCAGTATCTCCGTCGTCGGCAAAACGCAGGCGATGGAGGCGCACCCGTAGATGTGCGCTTGAATCGCGGGACGCTGAACGTGAGCGGGGAGTACGTCCCCCCTGCCTCTACCGAGGCATAGAACGGGAGTCCACGCGAAAGCCTCGGGGCTTGACCCCGAGGCGATTTACTGCTTTACCGTCGTACGGGAGGCGATGAACAACACGGAACCTCCTATGCTTGATCGACTAGATCTGTCGGCAACTATGGATTTCGACATTAGCTAGCTAATAACAGGTCGCTGTGAGCTAGAAATCCGTCGAAACGATCCCGATTACGGATGCTTGTGATAGGTACACTTTACTGTGCCAACCAAATACGCCTCATCGAACCGGAGAGTAGAGCTCCGGTTCACTGGCCGCGGCCAGCAGTTCCGATGGGTCGGCAACTCCCCCACGGAGTTGCCTGCCGTGGCCGGATTTCCGAGCACCGGGTCGCCCCATGCGGAAAGCCCGATGGTCGACGCCTCCAGCCGAGGGCGGCTAGTTCTCAGGCACTGGATACCTAACGTCCTTTTGGCTCCCAGAGTACATCCTCAAAGCCGGGAGACTGGGGTAGATAGCGGCTCTCGACAGCAGTTCGGTTTGTCGCGCGGAGAGCGGCGGCGCGCGCCGCACAGAGTGCGTGCGTCAGACACAGCGATGCATATGCTCATCTACGCGCTGGTGGAGGCATCGAGCGAAGACGAAGCACTCGCAGCGGGGAAATCGGTGTTCGACCGATTGGTCGGCATCTCCCCCCACGCCGACGGCGTCTTTGACTACTACGTGACGTTCGACGAGGCAGACGTCACGTGCGCTGGGCACGCCCGCTGGGGTGAGCGGCCGGCTGCCGCACCGGTTGAATCCGACGCCGGCGACGCACTCCTCGAAGCAGGGTGGGAAGCGACTGTCGAGGAGTTCGAGCAGACCCTCGCCGACGTTCGCGAGGCACTACCCAAGCTTAGTGATGAGGCAGTGATGCGTGATGAGGGCCTCGTGCGGCACGCCTGCCACAAACTCGGCGCGTACCGTGGCCCATCAGTCGTCCTCTACGACGAACATGGACACGGAATTCGCGACCGGGAGCGTCTCAACCTGATTCTCGACGACACTCGAGAGTGCTGGATCGTCCCGGCGGACGTCCACTACTGACGATGCCAGAGCCGACTCGTCGTCGACGTCGCAACCCGGCGTGGAGGTCGTGGAGATGATTGGCCATCGACAGCCGCCGTGGGAGAAGCCAATCCCGAAAACCGCCTTCGGTTACTGTACGAGTTGCAAGGAGGTCCCGGCAGATCCGGTCTACGCCGCACACGGCGACCAACGCTGTGCGGATTGCTACTATAAAACCGGCTAGGCGTGATTTGCTGTATCTCCACGGCACTGCCGGTGAACCGGGGACGGACTCCGGTTCACCGGCCTGCGGCCGGTGGATTCCGATGGGTTGTCAACTCCCCCCAGAGTTGACCGCCGTGGCCGGATTTGCGACACTGGGTATTCTCCCCACGAGGGGGAGGTCCAGTGGTCAACGCCTCCAGCTGTGGGCAGTTCTCTATAGCTTTCTGAGACATAATGACCTTCTGGCCTAGACATGACATCAAATCCAGAGAATTCAGTGACTACCGTTCAACGAACCGACTATGATTTCCTCCGAACAAGTCAGCTATTCTGTTGCTGGACCGGATTCTCAGACCAACAGACAGCGTATATCCACAAATCTAGAGCAATGATTCAGTTCCCATGGCACTGCTAATATTCGTGCTGGATACTGCGGATCACCAGCTATCCGTAATCCACCGTATTCCAGTCTCCTCTATCTGAGAGACTGGTTTATATATCGCTGATACGGGGGTTTAATGATTAACGGGGTTAACTGGCAAGTATGTCTCGGGCCATTGATGTTCTCCATGTCGACGACGACCTCAGCTTTGGAGAGCTAGTGGCCACCTTCCTCGAACGCGAGAACGAGGAGTTCACTGTGACCACGGAAACAAGCGTCACAGACGGCCTCAAAGTCCTCAACCACGAGCGGCCGGACTGTATCGTAAGCGACTACGAAATGCCCGAGCAGGATGGATTAGACTTTCTCAAGCAGGTTCGCGATACCTATCCAGAGCTTCCCTTTATTCTCTACACCGGCAAGGGGAGTGAAGAAGTCGCCAGCGACGCCATTTCTGCGGGCGCGACCGACTATCTACAAAAACAGTCTGGGACAGACCAATACACGCTGCTTGCAAATCGAATCCGAAATGCAGTTGATCGATATCACTCTCAGTCTGAGCTGGAACGCGAACGCTCCCGGATGGAATTCGCGTTAAACGCTACAACTGCAGCGGTCTGGACACGCAACATTACAACAGATACGATGGATATTTATCCAACTATCTGTCCCGTATTCGAGGTTCGTATCACCTCCCTCCAGGAGTTTCTTGATGAAGTCCATCCCGCAGATCGCAAGGCCACAGAGCAGGAAATCCGTACAGCAGCGCAGTCAGGAGACACATATACAGTCCAGTTCCGCTTCCACAAAGACAACGCTCTTTGCTGGGGTGAAATGTCTGGCCGAACACTGCAGGAGGAGAGAGAAGAGCCGATCCAAACGGGGATCACGCGCGAAATCACCGAGCAAAAAGAGCGCAAGCGACGATTTGACACGCTTGTTCGGAACCTCCCCGGGATCGTCTATCGCTGCCGGCATACGCCTCAGTGGCCAATGATAGATGTTCGCGGAGACGTCGAGACAGTTACGGGCTACACTGCAGCAGACTTCAAGACGAATACTCTCTCTTGGGGTGACGATGTTATCCATCCAGAAGACCGGGAGGAAGTCTGGAACACGATTAACGACACACTTGCAACAGCAGACTCATTTGAGGTCTCGTATCGGATTGTTACTGCAGATGAGTCGGTTAAATGGGTCTGGGAGCGAGGACAATGTATTGCGACCGCTGACGGCCGTCCTGACGTGCTTGAGGGTGTGATTGACGATATTACGGCACATAAGCAACAAGAGGAAGCCTTGCAGCGGAACGAACGGCGCTTCAAATCACTATTTCACGACCCTAATCTACTTGTTGCACTGCTTGACCGCGAAGGGGTCGTTCAAGATGTGAATACAACTGCAGTAAGCTATATTGACGCCGATCGTGAGTCCATCCGTGGTGAGGTCTTTTGGGAGACACCATGGTGGACATCAGATCAGAAATCAGCGCTCAAGCAATGGGTTAGGCGAGCCGCTACCGGTGAGTACGTTGAGTACGAAGCTACACATACGCAATCAACTGGAGCACCGATTGCTGTCTCTGGAGTGATTCGGCCAGTAACGGACGACGCTGGAAACGTCCTCTCGCTCATTGCCTCGGCACGCGAAATATAGCTGAGAAAGAATAGCCTGCGTTAGTCGTGCATACGGTCATCGACCGCAACTTCGAATCGTGCACCGCCGTCTCTTCCCTCCGTAATAGAAATCGACCAGTTATGCGCATCTGCAATCTCTTTGACGATTGTGAGTCCGAGCCCGGATCCATCTGCCGCAGATGTATATCCCGACTCAAAGATTTGGTCTCGGTCCGCTGGCTCAATACCGGGCCCAGTGTCCTCAACCGCGAATCCATCTTCCGTCGATTCAACGAAAGCCGTGATATCGTCCCCACCGTGTGTGATCGCATTCGTAAAGAGGTTCTCCAAGAGTTGCTGGAGTCGATTCTGGTCTGCCTGAAACTCACAGGAGCTCTTCACCTGCAGATCAGCGTCAGCAGTCGCAACGTGCTCCCACGCAACTCTCGCAGCCGTCGCAAGATTGACCTTTGTAAGGGAGTTGATCTCCTCTCCTTGCCGCGCAAGTGTTGACAGCTCATCCACGAGTTGATCCATTCGCTCAAGTGCGCTCTCAACACGACCAAATGCCTCATCATCACCGGCACGGCCAAGGTCAAGATACCCCTGAGCGACCGTAAGCGGATTCTGCAGATCATGTGAAATCACACTCGCAAAACGCTCCAGCCGCTCATTCTGCTCCATCAGCTGTGCCTCCCGTTCCGCACGCTCTAACGCGGTATTAATATTCGCCGCGAGAATCCTCGCTAGCGAATAATCAGTCTCGGCAAACGCATCACGAGTCGTTGAGCCAATCATCATGACGCCCCAGTCACCGAGAGGGAGAATCAACTCACTCGCGATCAGCGACGTCGGGTTATATGCATCCGGATGCTCCGCCACGTTCTGAATGAGTTGCGACTCTCCCGTTTCGAAGACGGTCCATGCAATCGCCTCACCACGAGGGAAACTTGGTGGATCGGAGAGCGATCCGTCAGCGGTCGTATACGCTTCCGGAACAAGGTGATCAGTCTCGGAATCATATTGGTAGATTCCCGCAAAATCAAACTGAAAGAGATCGGTTGTCGCATTAACGGCGTCCTCAACAACCGTGGTCGTCGAGTCAGCCATGAGCAGATTGCGTGTTGTTTCGTGGAGGGCAGTGAGCTGCTCATTATATCGATATTCATCTGTGATATCGGTGTAGACAGCGTAGCCATCCGTTTCGGTGGTATTCGTCCGAAGGGGGATCGCTTGAAGACGAAACATTCGCAGTTCACCAGAGGCAGTCTGGCGACAGATCTCCGACTCCTCAAACTGCTCATAAGCGTGTGCACGCTGACTGATGCCGGACGCACTGTCTTGCAGGGATGGTGGCACAATCAGCTCGTCAATTGACCTCCCTTGAATGTCTTCTTCCTCAAACCCGAACGTCCGCTCAAACGCTGGGTTAACAGCCTGAATCATTGGATCCTGGTGGATGAACTCGATTTCAGCGATGCAGTCAGAACTGTTCTCGAGCAGTGCAGTGATTTTGGTATTCTCGTCCTGAAGCTGCCGTCGGTGGCGGCGACGCCGACTATCATAGACTCCAACACCGAGCCCAGTCAGGGTAGCGACAGTAATTGTATGCGTGAAAAGAAGATATGGCTTAAAGACACCTTCAATGAGCTGAATCATATATACCCAGCCGAGGAGCAGACAGACCGTAACCGCACTCAGAATACTCCATCCCGCGATGAGGTACGCGGTCTGCGGTGAAATCGGCCGATAAGCAAGGAGGAGAATCCCTGATCCGACAAGCAAGAGGTTGAGGAGAATCGGGAGAGAATTCTCAAAGAGAGTCAAATATAGGGGGACGCCTTGGTGGAAAACGTCTGCGGGGATATCGTAGAGAGTGAGTGTGAGAAAAACGAGGCCAAGTAGTAAGATTGCACCCCCGCTCAATACCCGTTTCCAACGGTTCCGATTCATAGACAGAAAACGACCTGAGTTGCGTCAAATGTTTCGGTTGCTCTCGCGAAGACGCATCGAGATCTGGTCAATAGACACACCCCGT
This sequence comes from Halarchaeum grantii, assembly GCF_014647455.2. Lineage (NCBI taxonomy): Archaea > Methanobacteriati > Methanobacteriota > Halobacteria > Halobacteriales > Halobacteriaceae > Halarchaeum > Halarchaeum grantii. Next base: position 43,076 of record NZ_BMPF01000009.1, read on the forward strand.
GTGCAAAATGTAGATATCTGTTCTACAGGCGGTTCACAGCCTTAGAGCTGTAAACCGGAATCTGAGTTCATCTTCCTTAACCAACAGGGTACGAAGAAAGCGCGACTGTGTTAGTTAAACAAGATGTGCCGCGAACCGCAGTGTGGTTTGTCGACCCCGAGAGGGGTGCGGGAGTGCCTAGATGGCGCTCTCGAAACCGACTATGAGTGGAATATTCGACGACGGCGCAATCGCACAGACAACACACGCCGAGGGCGAGATTCGGTACGTCGGGTCTCGCGAATACGGACAGGTGCTAGTGACGAAGCACCCAGAGGGCGAGCGACTCACCCCCGAGCGTAGCCTCACCATTGCCCGTCACAGTCCTGGTGGGTTCGCCGTCGGATATCGTGGGAGTGGGCCGGCGCAGCTCGCACTCGCCATCCTCCTGGACTACACCGACAACGCCTCCCTCGCCCGTGACCATTACCAGACGTTCACAGACGAGGTCATCAGCCAACTCGAGTACGGCGCCGATGGAACCTGGACGATCACCGACGCCGACATCGAGCAGGCTCTCCCCGACGACGTCGCACTACCCGCGTAACCAACCTCACTCACCGACAATGTCCGACACTACTGACGCTTCGAGCGACGCGGCCGCCGAACAGCCCACCGAAACCAAGCACGTCGAGCGCACCGACGTCGGCGTCTCGATCACCGTCCAACTCAAGCGTGGCTCCGGAACTCGCGACGAGGACAAAATCAAGGGCAAAGTGAAAGCTCAGACACTTGAGGACGCCAAGGAGGACATGGAGGTGCTTCGATCGTACCTCCACACGCTCGCCGAGGACGCACGCCAAATCCAACCGGAAGTCGAGACCGAGTAGAACGAGAGGCGCACAGTACGTCTTCAGGTCGGTTTATCGTCGCCGAGAAGGGCGAGGCGACAACCAATGTCCGAGCAGACAACGACCGACGAGACCCCGCTCACGCCCGAACAGCGACTCACCCCAGAAAACCTCGACCTCCTCCGTGCCGGTATCGTAACCATTCCCAACGTCGAGACTGTCCGGGAATGCGTCGCCTACGAGAACGCACACCAGAATCGGGAGCCGGTACTTCGCTGGCTCGCACAGCAAGCAGCAGAACTTCGAGACGAGAAGTGATACAGACCGATATCGCATACCTCCGTCTTCAGGCGGAGGTCAAGCGGTAAGCATAGTGCGTCAATCCACAATTCCCTTCATTACCGGATTTCCTACGCTTTACCAAGGTATTAAGACGCCAACGAACCATAGTGTGCAGTACGGATGAAGACCACACGGCACGCGACCTACACCCTCAACTACCACCTCGTGTGGCTGCCGAAGTACCGCAACCCGGTACTCAACGGTGAGGTCGCCGACCGTGTACGAGACATCCTCCACGAAATCGCCGACGAAAAAGGATTGGAGATTATCGACCTGACCGTCCAACCCGACCACATCCATCTATTCGTTAGTAGCCCGCCGAAACACGCCCCCTCGCTTCTCACTAATTGGTTCAAGGGCATCAGCTCGCGGAAATACAACCACCGCTATGCCGACCACGACGGCGAGAAAATCAAGTGGGCCCGCGGCTACTACGCAGGGACGGCAGGCCACGTTTCCAGCGAAACAGTCCAGGACTACATCCAGCGTCACGAGGAAGCCGACACATGACGGAACTCACCAAAACGCTGGAACTGAAACTCGTCGACCCGAATACCCACAAGCGGCAGAAACTCCGCGAGACGCGCGACGCCTACCAGCAGGCCCTCCAAGAGGCCTTCAATGCTGGTTGTACGACGCAGACCGAAGCGAACGACGTGGTAGTCACCTACGACCTGTCGGGGTACGCGAAAAACGCCCTCAAGAAGTACGTCCCACAGTTGACGACGACCTACAACGCAGGCGACCTACACGAGGACCACCCCGTCAGATTCACCAACGAGGGACTACGCCTCGACCACAACCCCGAGAACACTATCGAGTGGTACGTCAAAATCCCGCACCACGAGGACTACCACCTCTGGATGCCCGCCCAACCGAACCCCAACCAACGGGATTGGCTAGAAGCGTTGAACGCGGGGGACGCCACGATGGGTGAGAGTCGGCTATTCCAGCGGGACGGAACGTGGTATCTCCACGTGACCGCAACCCGCGACGTGGAGGAGCGTTCCGAAGTGTCCGCTGAAGAACGGACACTCATCGGAGTGGACATCGGGGAAGCGTCGCTCGTCACGGTGTGTCACCGCGACGACCACGGTTCTCCGACCCACCCCGAATTATGGGCCGACGAAGGCAAGACCGTCCGTCGGCTGCGCAAGACCTACTTCACCGCCACACGGCGACTCCAAGAACGCGGAAGTGACCGCATTGCCGAATCCTACGGCGACGACGTGTGGAACCAGATCGACGACGTGTTCCACACCGTCACCCGTGAAGTCGTGGAGTACGCCGAATCCGTCGAGAATCCCGTGCTGGTTCTCGAAGACCTGACGTATATTCGAGAGTCGATGGACTACGGCGAATACATGAACCGCCGTCTCCACGGATGGGGGTTCGCCAAACTCCACACCCAGATCCGATACAAGGCCGTCGAAAAGGGAATTCCCGTCGCAACAGTGAACCCGCGAAACACCTCGAAAGAGTGCCATTCGTGTGGTGAAGTTGGGTATCGCCCAAAGCAGGCGACGTTCAAATGCACGAACGACGACTGCTGGATGGGCGAGTACCAAGCCGACGTGAACGGGGCGATAAATATTGCAGACCGCTACCGCAGTGGAGAGAGTCGTTCCAGAAAACACGAGAACGACGATGACTCGGCTGCGGATGGGGCGCGTTTGACCGCGCCACAAGACAGCCACGCCGATGCTGACACCCAGCAAAAGACGCGTGGCACGAATGCGTCTTGAAACCATAGGGCCACGCCCGGCCTGAAATCCCGTGGCGGGATTCCCGCGTCTTCAGGCGCGGGAGGAGGTCAAGCCACCCACAGTGGAATTCCGTGTTTGGATCTGCGTAGTCAATTCTGAACTCGTCATGTGGCGGTGTTAATTTCCAGTGTACCTCCAACCGTGGTGGCTCAGGGCCAGTTGGTGGGGTGACGCGGTTTGGGTCTACCTCAGTGGCCAAGTATCGTTTCTGTATTGCGTCAGGTTCGAACCAAACGGAGACGACTTCTGCCTGCCGCTCGAGGACATCTCGAAGTGTTCGATAGAGAGCCGGGTTTTCTGCGTCCGGGTTCATGCTGGTGCCGTCTACTGTTCTCCAGGGAACCGATCGTAGAGCCGAAGCGCATCTTCAACGAGACGACGGCGCGTCTGGAGGTGTTCCCACTCGCGTGCGGCTTCGCGGCGAGCGCGCTCGTCCTCACGGTCTGGTGCACTACTCAGGCTTGCACGCAGCTCGTTGGGAGTTTCGACGTCGTATTCCGTCTTCCACGACCGAATCTGGTCGTTCATCTCCTCAAGACTCGTGGCGAGCTCGTCAGGCGAGTGATTTTCGTAGAGCTCGCGCATCTCAATGAGGTATTGCCCGACGGGATCTGGTGCATATGTTGTTTGCTGTCCGCGTGTATCAGCACTCAGCTTGCCATCGTCAACGAGTCGTGTGAGATACTTTGTCGCCGTCTCGTGGGCAACATCAGCTTCCCCCGCAATCCAATTGGCTGTTCGTGGCTCACTGACGGAGAGAGCGACGGCCTCGACACGCTCGGCTGCCGACAATTTAGTAGCCCAGTCGCGCTCCGATTCTTCACTCATATACCACTCTACCACCTCAGGGTAGAAATAAGTTGAGGTCGTCAGAATAATATCGAGTATAGGGATTGCAGGAATAAGAACAGGTTCAGTACTAATTGGAAATGAGTGTGCGGATGAAAAGGTGTGCTATCCATCTGGTTCAGTTTGTCGAGCCTCCGGAGAGGATGGAGGCTCTCAGCAATGAGCGACACACCAGACCTGGATGTTCATCATCAAGCAGCGTTCGATGACGACGGCGAGCTCGAAGTGCAGGAATCGAGCGTCGAGACGTCCCTCGAGGACTTCGGCGCCGACGTTGACCATCGCGAGCGCGAACCGCGTCGGGACCAGCCGGAGGCGAGTGAGTTCGGCGTCGACGACTGTCCCGAAGTACAGGACGCAGTCGAGGACGACGAGCAGGCCGCCCTCTTCCCCGATACCGACGACGACCAGCAGACGCTGACTGGCGAGAGCGCGGCAACACGCTGTCTCTTCGAGAAGTGAACCACCTTCGAGCTGAGTAGTTCGAAATCCGCCGGCGTCTCGCCATCACGAAAGCCATCGCGTCCGCTCAATATACGTCATCTCGCTCAATCTCGATCGACGAGATACCCCCAATTGAGCAGAGAGCATTGACCACGGATTCAGGTGCTGTCACTCGAAGCGTCGCACGTCCAAGTGTCGAATCGACAGTCGCACTCTCCTGCTCAACTCGTTCGATGACCGCCTCTTGATCGCCGGAAACACCGAGAAGAAGGGATACTGTCGTCTCGCACTCACTCCCACGAATCTTCTCGACTTGCGAATCAACGTAGGCCGGCATACTATCTGGACCATCGATACCGAGCGATTTGATTCTACTCTATGAGAGCAGCTGGCACGTATCGAGCGGACGCACACTCCTTCAGGAGAGGGGTCCGAACCAAGCATCAAGACAATCGAAAGACGCCCGCTCTCACGAATCGGTTTGTCAGCCCCCGGGAGGGGTGCGGCGCGCGCCCGAGAGGCGCGTTGTCGCGACTAATCTATGAGTGACGCAGAGACAGAGTCAGCAGTCACGTTCGACGAATCGGACTCACGAGATGATGCGATGGCGGAGACGATCGAGGCGTGGATTGAGGACCTCATCGAACACGTAGAAGACGCACGCGGGAGCGAGGCGTTCCAAGAGTGGCTGGACGTGCAGAGCCAGTTCCACGACTACTCCTACCGAAATACGCTTCTCATCAATCTGCAGTGTCCAGAGGCGACGAAGGTTGCGGGGTATCGGACGTGGCAGGAAGAGTTCGACCGGCACGTCCAAGCCGGCGAGAGTGCGATCTGGATCTGGGCACCCATCATCGCGAAGCAATGTCCGGAGTGCGGGAACGCGCCGAGCTACCACGAGCAACGCGAGTGTGGGTACGACGAGACCCCGCCCGAAGAGTGGGAGCAAAGGCTGGTGGGGTTCCGGCCGGCGTCGGTCTTCGACGTCTCCCAGACCGACGGCGAGCCACTCCCGGAACTCGATACTGCGGCGACAGGCGATGCTGGCGACCTCGTCGACGTCCTCGAAAACGCAGCTGCAACCCTCGACGTCGCGGTGCGTATCGTCGACGCCGACGAGTGGCCTCATGGGAAGGCCGAGGGCATCTGCAAGCCACGTAGCGCGGACGAACGGCCGCTCGTCGAGGTTCGTGACCGGGCGAACGAGGCGGACCTCGCGGTGACGCTCGTCCACGAACTCGCACACGCCCTCCTCCACGGCGCTATCAGCGACCCCCTAGCGCGCTCAGAGCAAGAGTTTGAGGCTGAGGCCGTCGCGTACATCGTCGGCCGGCACTGTGGCCTCGATACGCGCAACTCCTCGTTCTACCTCGCCGCCTGGGCCGGCGACGACCCCGAGGCAATTCGCGACCGGCTTGGTCGGATTAGTCAGACGGCACAGCAGCTCATCGAAGCCATCGGTAGACCGATCGAGAGCGAAGACTGATCGATTGAGGATCGTTAACTCAGTAAATCTTTTCAATATTCTGAATATAAAGTAGCGGGTGTGGCTCGATATGAGAAGAGCAACGTCGAGAAAACGATATCCGATACACTCATACGTCGACATATCCAAGGAAACACCATGCACGATTTAACTGGCTTTCAGCGGGACCTCTTGTACGTTATCGGTGGCCTTAACGAGCCGAACGGGCTCGAGGTCAAGGACGAGCTTGAGGGGTACTACGAGACAGAGATCCACCACGGACGCCTCTATCCAAACCTCGATACCCTCGTCGACAAAGGCCTAGTCGAGAAAGGCGAGATCGACAAGCGCACTAATTTCTACGCACTCACCCGGCGTGGTCGGCGCGAACTCGAAGCCCGCCGTGAGTGGGAGAACCAGTACGTCGAGCTATAGGATGACTTCAACGTCTGACCGGGAAGCAGTTAGGAAGACGTCGGTACTGCATCGGAGGAGACACCCTGTTTGCTTTAATCAGAGCCGGATGAATCAGCTGTTCAATACAGTAGGTGCATCTATCGTCAGAATATAGATACACATATTTCCTATTAGATTATGTATGTTTAATTGATGACGGGTAATTTCTCTCAACGTCGGTGGTGGGTCCTTGTTATCTCAGCATATATTGCAGGGGCAATACAGGCTTATCGAGTAATTATTGGTAAAGGGGAAAGAGTCGGTATGGTTGCCTCTATTGCATGGTTGCTCGTGATTCTCATCTCTAGTTGGAATCTCTATCAGTCTCATCATAATCGATAGTGGTCGACACGTACTGTTCAACGGCCATACTTTTCATACTATTTCACCTGAAATATAATGAATGTCCGCGCAGGTCTCGCTCGGCTATTCTCTACCGGCGGAGCAGGCCGAGTGCCTTGGGGGTTGATCCCAAGGCGGTTCACCGAAGCAGTGGAGGTAGTAGTTGAGTGTCGATATTTCGGGACAAACATCTCTGCAGGCACTGAAGAATACCCTGAGTGTAGCTCAGACAAAATCGCGTACTACCGAATTCCCTTCTAAGCCTCCCGAACACCTAAGTCATGCTACCAAGAGTTTGGAAGCGGTGACCCCCACTTCACCAAGAAGTTCGCACAACTACCTAATAGCGATTTGTGATAGTTGAGAGCTAGTTTTATGCGTCTAGAGGTGGTCGGATAGGATGTTGGCAGCGCGGCTCCCATCACTGGACATCGCCACGCTGCCAACATTCCGATTATGCGTCGATAACGAGAGCCATCCCTGTTTCGCTCTCGTTCTCTTGCCTCACCCCTGAGTGTGTCAATTAGTACTACCAGAACCAGATGTCGTTCACGAGCGCGTCAGCTAGCTGTGTGAGTGATGCGACTGTCTGCCAGGTGTGACGTTCATGTCGTGACTTGGCGGAGGCGAGCAAGATAAACGACTCAGGTATATCTGTCCCGTATCACTGCAGTAGCCCCACCAACAACTGCGGCGATTATGCAAGAAATGAATAGCGGGACAATAGCAGAGGGTATCGAGAATGATTGACCAGTCCCACCACCAATTAGAGGTATTGCAGCTGCTAAAATACTCATTATGAATGTGCCAGCGCCACTCCCAATTGCTCCAACAACCATTCGATCAAATGTCGAGTCAAGAACGAACCCAAAGACAATACTGAAAATAGCTGCGAGCACTGTCCCAAAAATGAATACTATTCCGACAAGCTGAAAGAATACTAGCCCGACAAAAATCGGACCAAACACCGCAATATTCTGTCCTTGTGCTGCAGAAATATATGTTGTTCGCGCCCAATTAATGAGTAGGTACTGAAGAACTCCAATTGCGATTCCGAGACTACTGTATGTTACTACGTATAGTGCGATTGTTTTACGATATTTCCCCATCGTATACCGATACAAAATGTAGACGAATAAATAACCTAGACATCTTCCGAACACCACCAAGAAGTAGATCCCTCTTCACGTGCGATAGACAGAATCCAGCCCAAATAGTGCACACAGCGGCACCAGTGTTGCTGTCGAGAAGAAGAGTTTCACGGCAACAAGGAGACCGAAGACACATGGCGATAGTGCGGGAAGAGAAGCGTCGGTACAACGATGACGACAGCCGCTGAGACTACAGCAGTAACGGTGCAGAGTCGACACCTGGTGTGCTCACTCATCTACCTCATCCGTCCCATCCATTCCCGTATCGACGTCCACACCGAGACGCTCGACGTGCAACGCCACGCATTCTGACAGGAAATACATCTTCCTGTACTCCCCCTTCGTCGTCACTGCGCCGCGCTCGTCAAGCCGCCGTAGGTAGTGCTCGACTGTCGGGTAGTTGATACCGACCATATCTACGAGTTAATACCGGTTCCGTGGGCGCTCACTGAGTCCATCAACAATGCGTCGACGGTTCTCGTTGTCAGCGATCCGCCAGGGGAGCCGGCGGATGTGCTCTCATAGGCAAGACGTGTCACTCATCCGCGGAGTGCTTCTACGGGGGACTCGTTGGCAGCTTTCCACGCGGGGTAGAAGCCGCTCAAGACGCTCGCAATGACGGCGAACGCGATCCCGTAGACAAGATATTTTACGCTCGCCCACTGGAACGCGAGTGTTGCGTCGCCGGCCAGCACCTGAAACAGTATCAGCCCGACGGCGAGCGAGCCGAGCGCGCCGACGAGCCCGCCCAGCACGCCGAGGAACGCCGCTTCGGCCAGTATCATGCGCAGCACTTCGCCGCGACGGATGCCGACGGCGCGCAGCACGCCGATTTCGCCCCGGCGCTCGATGACGCTCATCAGCATGACGTTCAGGATGGCGACGCTCGCGACGACGAGCGAGATGCCCCCGATACCGAGCAGCGCCGTCTGGAGCGTGTCCATGAAGCCGCCGATGTTCTCCTGAATGTTTGCGTAGCTTTGAATCTGTACGTCCGTCTCGTCATCAGTATTAAAGTACGCGTCCAACTCGTCTGCGAGCTCGCTCGCGGCGTCACCGTCCGCGGCGATAATCGTCACCGAATCGTAGTAGTTCTGGTCGGAGAGTGCCGACATCGGCAGGACGAGTTCGCCCCGGCCGCCGCCCAGCCCGAAGCCGCTCTCGGACTCGATGAGGCCGCGAATCCGATAGAGCTGACCGTCATACTCGATGGGGTCGCCGAGTTCAAGGCCGAGCGTCTGGGCAGTGCTGTTGGTGATGAGCGCGCCTGTCGTGAGCCGGGTCGGGGACTCGCCTTCGGCGACGTCGTAGAGCGCCGAGGCGTTCGTCACCCCCGTGACGCTCACCCATGCCGATTCCCCGCTACGCGACGTGAGCTCCGTACTGTTCGACTTCTGCGGGACAACCGTTGCATCCGTCGCAATACTCTCCATCGACGATATTTGGTCGTCAGTGAGCCCATCTGTATCAAGGTCGTCACCAGCAGAGGCGGACACCTGATTCGTCAGGCTGCCGAGCTGCGAGGACGCCTGCTGCTGGAGCGCGACGGTCGCCATGCCGAGCGAGGCGATGGCTATCACGCCGATGATGATGCCGAGCGCGGCGAGCGCGGTGCGCATCCGGTTGCGCCCGAGGTTCCGCCACGCCATCAGGACGCTCGGGAAGCGATGGAGGAGGCTCACTGTATCACCCCATCAACGATGCGGACGACGCGGTCGGCGTACTGCACGAGCTGTTCGTCGTGCGTGATGGCGACGATAGCGATGTTCTCCGTCTCCTTCAGGCGCGTCATCTCCTCGAGGATGGTCCGGCCGGTCTCCTGGTCGAGGTTCCCGGTGGGCTCGTCCGCGAGGAGGACGTCCGGCTCGTTGATGAGCGCGCGGGCGATGGCGACGCGCTGCTGTTGGCCGCCGGAGAGTTCGTCGGGAGTGTGGGTGAGGCGCTCGCCGAGGCCGACGCGACGGAGGAGGTCGACGGCGCGCTCGCGGCGGTCGACGGTCGTGTCCCACATCGAGGGGAGTTCGACGTTCTCGACGGCGTTCAACATCGGGAGCAGGTGGAAGTCCTGGAAGACGAACCCGAGCTCCGAGCGCCGCTCCTCGGTGCGTTCGTCCTCGCTCGCCTCCGTGACGTCGCGGCCCTCGAGCCGGACGACGCCCTCGGTCGGCGAGTCGAGCAGGCCGATCATGTTCAGCATCGTGCTCTTGCCGCTCCCCGAGGGACCGGTGACGACGACCATCTCGCCGCGCTCGGCGTGGAAGTCGACATCCTTGAGCGCGACGACGGTCTCCGCGCCGCTCTCGTAGCGCTTGACGACGGAGTCGAGTTCGATGATGCTCATTCGCGGTTCCAGAGGTAGTAGAGGCCACCCCCTGCGGCGACAAGTACAACCACGCCGATCGCGATCGGGACGACCGGGAGCCCGGAGCCGGACTGGCCGGGCGCGCCGCTGGGCGCGCCGCTGGACGCGTCGGCCTGCTGGCTTCCGCTCGCGGCCGCCGCGCCGCCCGCCGAGTCGAGGGGGACCTGCTGCGTGGTGGTGACGCGCTCGCCGTCGACGATGTACGTGATTTCGACGGGAATCGAGGAGACGCCCGAGTCGACGGTCGCGCCGAGCTCGAACGTCGCGAACTCGCTGGCGTCCACGGAGCCGACGAAGTACTCGCCGGAGCCGCTCGTGGGCGTCACGCCGTCGGCGTCCTCGACGCTCACGAGCACGGAGTCGACATCCGTCCCACCAATGTTTGCAGCGTCTCCTTCAAGTGTGACTGTTGACCCAGTCTGTGTTGATGAGACACTAGCCAGCTGAACTTCACCTTCGATTTCTTGTTTGAGTGTGACAGTGCGTGTCGTCTGATAAGAGTCCCCACTAGCGGTATAGGAGGCCTCGAATGTAATATTTTCCGTATTGTAGTCCTCGGTATCAAAGGTAGTCGATGCGCTTGATCCCGCCTCAATATTCGGAAGGTGACGTTGATCAAGTGTCTCAGACCCGTCAATGGCAGAAACTTTAACATTAGTGAAGTTCATATTTCCATAATTGCTCAGCGAAACTTTCGTCGAATCAGACATATTTGTTGTGACTGAAAGGTCTGGAGAATGGCTTGCGGAATCAATAGTAACATAGACTGGCTTCCGATTGACGAAAAGATGCCCATCAGCATCGTATCCTCGGACAGTAACCGTCAGCCGCTTTTGATCCGGGGATTCAAATGAAGTTGATAGTGGAATTTCAACAGAATCTCCCGGCCCAATAGTTCCGATATCATCAGCAGTAACGAACGTTGAGGGACCAGTTATACTAACCTCCGTGATTTCTGCACCCGCATTAGCTGATTCAGAATTAGTAATTGACGTGGTGAGAACAACGTTTGATTCAGTAGACGGATCTTCTGGGGAGACTTGAACATCGTCAATAACGACGAATGATTGAGAATTAGTCACATTCTCTCTCGTCGTATCCGACACATCTGCAGTAACCGAGGTATCAGACATATCAGCTGAAACAGCTGTAACGCCCATCGCTAACGATGCAACGACGATGAAGGCAACGACAATTCCAGAGGACAGTTGAGAACGGTTCATTTAGTCCCCTCAGCCGAACGATGATATGCCGCAACTAGTGACGTGGAGGTTGCTCGCTGATGAGGTGATACGACTGTTAGAGATGGAGGTCTCGTCTTCACACTCCCGGATTAGATCTCTATACTTAAATCTCATTTCCAAAAAGACACATTACTCGGGCCCAGATAAGGTACAAATTCAGTGAACTACCTCGGGGTCAAGCCTCGAGGCACTCGGCCTGCCCCGCCTGTAGATTCGACACCATACCACTAATCAGACACACTGTCTCGACCACGCTCAAGACGTTCTCGTTCGAGACCTGAGTGACTTCACGACGAAGGAATGACGATAATGTACGTGGGCGACCTCACCGACATACTCTCCGAATATTGGTCGACACAGATGAACGAAAATACCCATCAATTCTGGGTATTCTGCTCGTTCATCAACCAGTCTGCCACACCTATCGAGGAGTATGCCATCTATATTGAAATATATTGAAAATATCACAACCACAGAGTGCGCAGCATGTGGCGAGCGGGAGAATACAGAGTGGAACAGCGATGTATTCCGCTATCTGTGTGGCTACGAAGGCTACGCACCTCAAAGCCTCGCAGACGTCCCTTGAACGGCAGACTGGCGAACATACAGTCAGGTTGATGGCACGTAAACCTCGCGTGGGACGAACATTTGGTCGGAGCTATCAGACTTTCTAAAAAAGGATAGCTCAACGAGGAGCGCACAAATCAGAGTACTTACGAGACGAAAAGTTGCCTCCGTGAGGACAGTATAGCCAACAATCCTATCGGAGGAATCCCATCGGAGAGAGGGTGACAAATCAGCGAGTTGGATGAAGAGATACCACCCATACGATATCACGTATCAGATATAAATGGTATTTCTGAGTGTGTTTGAAGAGGGTACCCGAGTCCAGATAGACATTCCTGATGAGATCGATCCTGACTTCGAGATATACCATGGAGCATGCGGGATAATCATCTCCGTGACAGAAGAGGGGAACAATTCGGTCCTCTATCGGGTCAAACTTGACTCAGGGGAGGTCCAAGACTCTCCATGGCGAAATCTCCAGACAACGAGTAAATGACACGTAGGAATTAGAATCCACTCCTGAAGGAGTATAGTGTGAGCGACAATACAACGTGACCGCCTTCGTATTGTGACTCAGAACCGATTCGGAATACACTAACTTACCCTCTGTAGGAAATATAGAATATCAAGGAGAAATCCCACGACATTAGTCGTAGAATTAATCCGATAGTATTCAACATAACTATGTTGTCGTAGTTTGTTGAGTTGAATACCGAGTCCGAGGAAAGGATACGTGCTCCATTATGGAGGTAATGAATCCCGCTATCTCGGTCGGGAGCCGTACTGGCCCGGCCCAGAACTCAACCGTATAGTGCGTTGAGTTGAGGACTTCCCGAAATCGGGGCACGGTCTGTGACCGTGGACCCCATGACTTCAGTTGTGGGAGGGTGTCCGGCCACTATCAACACGCTGTCCCACCTGCCACTGTGAGTGTTTGTCATCCCTTGCACCGCTACTGGCAAACGACACCCAACTGTCTAATTCAACGGGTGTCGTTCACAACACAGCTAAGCTGTGCCTGTATGAATACAGGATAGCCGTCACAAAAATCCTGATTAACTATCAAACATTAGTCCCATAGGTCGCCGGTACGGTTGTCGGCTTTGAGGACATCGCGGGCAAGGCCGGAACGGATGCTGAATTCGTATTCGTAGTAGCTGCCACTTCGGCCCTTCGTTTTGTTCGTTGACGTCAAGGAAGCCTTTGAGGTAAGCTGGCTGAGATTGTCGTGGATAGTGCGGTCGGAGACGACATCGGTACTGGGTTTCTTTGCGACGACGCATAGCGCTCTTAGATGTGGGAGCGCTTCGCAGGCGTCTGCTCGTCGTCGTGGAGGGCAAAAAGTCCGTAGAGGGCAAGTTTCGCTTGGGTAGGGAGTTTGGAGAGTTCATTCTGAACTTTGTCGCGCTCAACAGAATCGTCGGCGCGCTAGATGTGTTCTTCAGTTACTGTATCGACGCCGTCGTCGCGGGCAAAATCACCGGCCTTGTAGAGGCGCTTCAGTGCTTGGCGCGCACTCCCGTATTTCTATGCGGTCTGGCGCGGCACAGAGCGGGATGACGACGTCTTGGAGGACGTCATCGTGGAAGGCGTCGTCGGCACGCTGGCTGAGAATCTTCCGGAGTTGTTTTGCGTCGTAGGGCGGGAAATGAATCTCCTCGTCACAGAGACTGTCGGTAACGCGTGCACTGAGGTTTTCGCAGAAGGTCGGATTCCTCCCACGTCTAAAGCCGTGGGCTTCCTCCTCACATCTCTGTGAGACTGCCAATCACTTCGGTCACGAGATTTTGGCGTTGGAGATTGCAGACGACCGCGTACATTCGTTCAATGCGATCCGAAACATAGTCCAGCAGACATCGTTCGACAGTTCAAGTCGTATTCGGGGAAGCACTTGCTGGAGCGGTATCCCGAAATTCGAGGATCGTATTTCTGGGGTGGTGGGTTCTGGAAGGTTGGGTACTACGTGGGAACAACGGGCGCGGTGTCGGAAGAAGTAGTTGAACGGTATATCGAGGAGACAGAACACTGAGTTGAGTGTCGGGCTTCACCCCTGTCCGGTAACGCGGGGAACTCGCCCTCGAAAATCGTTTAGAACTACTCACTCTCCAGATATCAAGTCTCCAAGGAACACGTTTCGGCGACTAGTAAACACTAGTAAATTTGGATACCGTTCCCACGTCTTTATCTTGAATCCAGAGTTATCACTGTCCGATGCGTCGAGCAATTATACTACTTGTGGTAGGGTTACTGCTAGTAGCACCAGTACAGATAACAGCAGCGGAGAACTCAGTCTATGGCAGCCCTGACATTTCACTCTCAGTATCAGATAATACATTTAAATCGAGTGAGTCTGCCACAATCTCGATCTCAGCAACAAATAGTGGGGAGGTTCAACAGGGTGGACCAGCACAATATGAAGAAAAGGTCCAGACTGCACAGAACATCCGAATGACGATACTTGAGGATCAAATATCTGCACCAATTGATGTGAAGACATCAACTGTTACTGCAGGATCGCTTCCCAACACCGGCACGTCTCAATTTGATTTTAATGTCGAATTCGGGGACATGGAACCGGGAACATATCGCATCCCAGTCAAAGTTGAATATAAGTATGCCCGAATGGTTACGTATGATGACACTCAACAGCCAGAATACGTCTGGAGAACGACAGACGAACAAAAATACGTCACTATCAAGATTGAAGACCGACCACAGTTCAAGCTCACCTCAGAGGGGGAAAATGACGTTTTCGCGGGCGATACTGGTAATCTCTCCTTCACGATGAAGAATACAGGCACACGGACCGCGTCCAACGCGTCCATCCAGCTCTCCACACACTCGTCATCGGTATACTTCGGCTCGCCGTCGAGTGCGTCGTCCTCGACCAGCCTCTACGTTCCAACGCTTGAACCAGGTGAACGCACGACCGTCTCCGCACAAGTCGGTGCAGGTGCCGAGACCGCCGCAGGCGAGTATCCCGTAGACGCCGCCGTCTCGTACAAGAACCAGAACGGCGTCACTGAGCAGTCTGACACGATGACGACGGGCGTAACGGTTCGTCCGGAGCGCTCGTTTGAGCTACGTGATGTCTCCACCGAGAACTTCCGCGTCGACGAAGACGAGGCGCAGATCAACGCAACGCTTGTCAACACCGGACCTGGTGACGCGCAGAACATTGCGGTGCAACTCGGCCAGACATCGACCGTGACGGCGACAAACGGCGAGTCATCAGTCGGCAGCCTCGCAGTCGGGGAGTCCGCACCGGTCTCGTTCACTGTGACGATTCCGGACAGCGCCGAACCCGGAACGAACACCTTCCCATTTACTGTGCAGTATGAGAACAACGATGGTGACATCCGAACGACGGACACACCCATCCGGAAATCTATCACGATTGGTTCCGAGCGCGATCCCTTCACGATTACCAACGTCTCGACCGATGTCTCGCCCGGTGGGAGCGATTCAGTGACAGTTGGTGTCCGCTATAACGGCGAGAAGCCGGTCTCAGCGACGAACGCGAAAATCTTCGTGAGCGATCCGATATCGTCGTCGGACGACGGCGCATATCTCGGGACGATACAGCCCGGTGAGACGAAGAATGCGACGTTCACCGTCAGTGCCGGCTCGTCCGCCCTCGTCAAGGATTATGCGGCTTCTGTCGAGGTGCGCTACGACACCGTCGACGGCGACACGAAGTACACCGACGGGCTTCCGATTGGTATCTCGGTCTCGCCCGCAAGCGGCGGCCTCCCGGTCCCGCTTCCGGTGATCGTCGTCGCCCTGCTCGTCGTCGCTGGCGGTGCCTACGTCCTCTACCGTCGCCGATGAGACGATCTATAGACGGAGGGATCACCCATGGCTAAGCTCGGCAACGCCTTTGCGTCTATCGGCGACCGGGTGCAGGAGCACCCAGTAGCAACGCTGCTACTTGCCGTTCTTCTGATCCTTATGTCGGTGGGCGGCGCAGCCCAAATTACAAGCGTCACAGGCAATTCAGCGTTTGTCGCCGGCGACCCGACGTTTGAGGCCTACTCTGAGTCATTCGATCATGGTAGCGTTGCCGTTCTCATCCGAGGCGACGTCACAGAACCCTCGACAATTCATGCGATCGATAGATTCGATCGCCGGATGAGCGAGACAGAGAACGTCTACAGCGTTACCAGTCCAGCTGACCAAGTCAGAGCCGAGTACGGCCGTATCCCAGATTCTGAGCGGAAGATCGAGGCCGTGCTCGGCTCGCCCGACTACACGATCGTCAGCGTCACTATGGATACGGGGCTCTCTCAGCAGGAGGAACGCCCGATCTACGATCGCGCGGTCGACGTCAAGCAGTGGGCGAACTTCCCTGCCGGTGTCACCGTGACTGTCACTGGGAGCGCTGCGTTCTCCGCGCAAATGTCGAGCGTCATCCAGCAAAGTACCTCTCAGCTCCTTGGGCTGGCGGTCGGACTGATGATTGTGGCGCTGTTCTTCCTCTTCCGGGGGGTTCGGCTACGTCTCTTGCCAATCGTCGCAGTCTTCATCGGCGTTATCTACACCTTCGGCGCGATCGGATACGC
The DNA here is from genome assembly GCF_014647455.2 of Halarchaeum grantii. Classification (NCBI taxonomy): domain Archaea; kingdom Methanobacteriati; phylum Methanobacteriota; class Halobacteria; order Halobacteriales; family Halobacteriaceae; genus Halarchaeum; species Halarchaeum grantii. Next base: position 59,456 of record NZ_BMPF01000009.1, read on the forward strand.
TGGCATCCCGAACTCAACATTGACGAGCGCGGTGTTCCCCATCCTCATCGGGCTGGGAATCGACTACTCCGTTCAATTCCACGAGCGCTACGAGGAGGAGCTCGAACGATTCCCGCCCCGGACAGCGCTCCCAATCGCACTCGGCGGCGTCGGCCCGCCGGTGCTCATCGCGATGCTCGCAGCTGCGCTCGGCTTCGCCGCGACGTGGGTGTCAACGTCGTCGCCCGCGACGATCTGGTTCGCCCAGACATCCATCCTCGGTGTCATGCTCACCTACGCTGCGGGAATCCTCGTGCTGCTCTCTCTGCTGACCATCTACGTCCGCTGGCGCTACGACGGCAAACTCGAATCAAAGTCAGACACGGACGACGAGGCGTCCACGGAAGACCGCCTTGCCAGCGTTGGTACTGTTGGGCAGCTCCTCGGGCGCTCCTCACGCGTGTTCGCCTCGCATCCGAAGACCGTGCTCGTGCTCGCGCTCGTGCTCGCCGGTGCCGGCTTCCAGGTGAGTTCATCGCTAGACACGATGACGGACACGAACGATTTCATCCCGCAGGATCTCCCGGCGTACGTCGATCTCCAGCAGTTCCAGTCGGTCACCGGCGGCGGGTCAAGTGCGAGCTACAGTATGCTCGTCACCGGCACCGACCTGCGTGACCCCGAGGTGTTACACTGGATGCTACGCTTCGGCGACATCGCAAGCGGGACCCCCCTCATCCAGAGCGTTGACTCACCCGCCACGCTTGTCAAGCAGCACAACGGCGGCGAGATCCCGCAGACCGAAGCCGGGGTTGAACGCGTCCTCGCGGACGTCCCGGATGATACTCGTGAACAATACTACAATGACGGGCGCGCACACATAACAATCTTAACGGTCCAGAACATGGATACCGCCGAGGTACTCTCGTTTCTTGACAATGCCGAGAGTGCAATCGACCACAGCAATCCACCGCCCGGCGTCCACGCCGAGGTCACTGGGACTGCCGCAATTGCGACACCCTCGATCGTCTCGCAGATCGATTCGCGGAACGTCACGACAGGCCTGGGTGTGCTGTTCGTCCTCGGACTGTTGTTACTTTACTACCGCGACATCGTGAAGGCCGTCGCGCCGCTCGTTCCGATGATGTTCGTGCTCGGCTGGCAGAACATCTATATGTACGAGCTCGGTATTTCGGTATCACCACTAGGCGCAAGCCTCGGCGCGATGACCGTCGGGATCGGTGCCGAGTACACCATCATCGTGATGGAACGCTACTACGAAGAGAAGGCCCGCGAAGGTGTGAGTAAACTTGATGCCGTGCAGATTGCTTCAGCACGCGTCGGGAAGGCAATCAGCGTCTCCGGGATGACAACTGTCTTCGGTTTCTCCGCGCTAATCCTCTCGCCATTCCCCATCCTTAGCGGGTTCGGCTTCCTCACCGTCGGCGTTATCTTCCTGACGCTGCTTGCATCACTCGCTACGCTCCCACCGACGCTCGTCTTCCTTGACGGGCTCGCCGAGCGCGTCCACGACTACCGGGCGGCACGCAGTCAGCCCACCTGACGCCCGCATCTACTTTTCTACAGGCAGGCCGAATACCTCAGGGTTTGACTCCAAAGCGGTTCACGCCACACAGTTATTGTCATCGAATCAACCGCATATTTTAATATCTCATGTGGTTCGCTGAGAGGTTCACAGCTCTATCTAACAGTAGTTCCACCGCGCTATCGACCACCGGTGAACTGCCTCGAGGTCAAACCCCGAGGCTTCCCGTGGATTAGTCGGACACTCCCACTCGACCATCGGCTTGGTAGCGTGGAATGGGAGATGATGCAAGCGTCAGTTCATCCGCGTGCCGTAGTCGATACTGTTGCACTTCTGTCGCTAGACTTTCGACGCCTGCTGTTTGGTCGCGGAGTGGAGGTAACGGCTTCGTAGCGGAGCCAGCGCTGTCGGTCGCAAAGCTTCAATGACCAACCTTCAAAATTGACCTGTCCGACCAATACCAGGTGGGAAGCCCACGACTACAGTCGTGGGAGCACGTCACATCTAACAGATACTCCTAATTCCGATTAGTAGCTGAGAATTTCAATATCACCGTTTCACTGAGATGAGATCTCCCTGCATACCGCTATCGCGGTGTGATAGAAGCGGATTAGGTCCGCTAAACCACTCCTTCCTGACGAGAAGGCGGCTTAAGCTATTGCCGTATCCGAGCCGTACGCTGGGTTCCCAATCCCCAGCACTCCTACTGCTCACGAGATATGTGAATACTTTTTGGTCCGATGGTAAGTTGGATTCCTGACTACAGTCGCAACACCGGTCTACGGCGAGTTAAGCGTCTATCAATTCATTATGCCGTCGAGCACGCCTCTTAGAGGAGGTACTTAGCATCCTCCCACCCCTTCAGGGGTGGGCTTCCGCTCGCTACGTCAACACTAAATTCCACCCCTTGAGCGGTGGGTGACTCAACGAGCGGGTACGGACCAGAAAAGGTTGCAGCGATACCTATGGGTGTTCACCTCGGTTCCACAGGCTGGAGGAGATCTGAACAACACCTACAGTTGCCAGTTCCTTGAGTGGATAGTTTCTTCTTGGCATGTTTGGTTGAATCGCAGTATAGATACAAACTGCTCATCTCTATATTAAAGCCGACCATCACCAGCAACAGCTGTGGCAACTATCACAGAACCATAAATAAAAACATGTCGATATATGACCGATACATTTACATATCTATAGGATATAATTTATGATGCTGGTAGTCATGGTTTCCAGATATCGATTAGGAACTCCATGACACTATCCAAGTGAGGGTGAGTCTCAGTTACCTTCTGGTGACTGAGGGAGGTTGGAATCCATACTCTCACTTTCAGCAGGATTCTGTAGTAGGTTCTACAGCCTGAGCAGACTTAACTTGAAGGCGATTCACAGTTTGGAAGAGCAAACGGGGTTGTGCGTAGCAAGGTACAACGTCTAAGTTCCAAGACAGTACTGACGGCATTGGCCCGGGCTAATTGAGGGCATGAGGGCGATCCTGAGGGAGGGGCAGCTTAGCCCGAGCCATATAATCCATCGTTCTATTACCATATAAATAGTTGTCATCACTAACTCGGATGAAAATAGACGGGTTATCCAGAAAAGAGTGCAAGTATGGCTATCGTTGATTTGTCCAATAAATGTTCGGTGGGAACACGACCAGTCGGTGTGAAGATTATCCCTCATTCTCTTCCGAGAGGGCAATCTCAACTGCTTTTGACCAAGACCCAAATCGGTTCGAGTACGTCGTAGGGGAGTGCTTTCCGAATTCGTCCATTTCCTTCATTGTCGGCTCCCCACCGACTCGTTCAGAAAGCCGTTGTAATTCCGCAATTAGTTCGTCTTCACGTATTCTCGCAGTCTTCCCGACTCGAGTCGATTCAAAGCCGGCAGTAGTTAGTGCTCGATTCCATGATCCGAACCGTCGTCGATACGAATCGGCACTATATCTCCCATATTCGTCTAACTGCTCTCGACTGGGCTGTTCACCGAGTTCATCTGCGAGCCGATGCAATTCTTCGACAAGCTCGTCTTTCGTTATTTTTCGAGGGCTCTCTGTCTTAATCCCCGCAGCCTTGAGAGCGCTTTCCCAAGAGCCGAATTGTCGACGATAGGTCGCAGCCGAATACTCCCCAATCTCATCCATATCACGGACCTTCGGTCTTCCATCCACTTCCTGGTCTAACCGACGCAGTTCCTGAAGTAAGTCCTCTTGCTCAACTCTCCTCGCATTCGATCGAGGGTTAAACCCCGCTCTCTCTAACGCTCCTTTCCAAGACCCAAATCTGTTAAAATAGGTAGTTGTAGAATACTCCCCATTGTTTTGCATCTCACTAAGTGAAGGAGGAGATGAATTGTCGTCCGCTAGCCGTTGTATTTCTGCCAGAAGATCCGTATCCGAAATACCCATGTCAATATACTATTCGATATTAAGGAGTTAATGTGTTGCGCCCGATTGGTTCGGTCGGTCGATAGAGGCGGAGAGATATTTCACAACGGCTTCGACGACTACTACGATACACTTGCCATCATTCCCGATCTTCAGCGGAGCCTTGTTCCGCGTTGGTACCTGACCTGGGCGACCCGGCCACATCCTCGGTTAGTCGTCGCGCCGGTACGGCCCCTCACGCCCGAACCCGAGGTTTCGCGCTGTTTCCGCACTCAACGTCAGCGCATTCTCACCAGCGAATGTCACTGACCCGCCACCCAACGACTCAAATACATCTGCAAGCTCGCGCCGATATGCCTTGGAACGGTTTTGCTCGTGAATCTGTACGAGGTCTTGCTCTGGCCGCCCAACTGCCCGATTCAACAGGTAGAGTTCCGCCCACTCAGCACGCACAGAAAGTGGCGTCGCCAGCAACCACTCCGGTATCGACACATCCACCTCAGACTTCGACCCTTGGGGAAGCCCAAGCGCGACTAATGCCCGTCCGAGCAGCGCCCCATGGTTCTGTGGGGCAAGCTCAGTCGCACGCGCCTCTACGTCAGCGTGAACCAAACGACTTCTACACCCAAGGACGTCAAGCACATACTCAAGTCGCTCGGTGACGCGGTCGTCATCAACGGTGAACCGTGGTTCGTAACTCTCCATGCCATCCGTCTTTAGTTAAGCGAGAAACCGCGTGATAGCGGCGGCTTATCGAGGCATCTTTCGGAAGGA
>NZ_BMPF01000012.1 GCF_014647455.2 Halarchaeum grantii
CGACGTGACGTAGCCCGGTTCGCCCGGCGCTACCGACGCACGCATCCACTCCGACACTCTCGGGGCGCTCTCTCGACGCATCCATCCGGGTGCGCTTCGAGGGGGTTAAGTACCCACGAGTATTCGGAAGGAATGCACACGTCGTCCCGGACCACGACGCGTTCGACGGGTCTAAGTACCCCCGAACCAAACACTCTGGTCCGGAAGGAATGAGGATCCTACCCCTGCGGTCCGCCGTACAGATGGGATCTGATGTTAGCCTCGATGGTCAGTGACATCCGGCTGGTTCGACGCTTTGTCGTCGCAACCAGCGGAACCTTTGTTCCCGCCGAGCTGAGGTTACACCTCAGCACATTCCGGTTGATCCTGCCGGAGGTCATTGCTATCGGAGTCCGATTTAGCCATGCTAGTTGTACGAGTTTAGACTCGTAGCGGAAAGCTCAGTAACACGTGGCCAAGCTACCCTGTAGAGATGGACAACCTCGGGAAACTGAGGCTAATCCATCATAACGCTCGCTGTCTGGAAGGACGTGAGCTGGAAACGCTTCGGCGCTACAGGATGCGGCTGCGGTCGATTAGGTTGACGGTGGGGTAACGGCCCACCGTGCCCATAATCGGTACGGGTTGTGAGAGCAAGAGCCCGGAGACGGAATCTGAGACAAGATTCCGGGCCCTACGGGGCGCAGCAGGCGCGAAACCTTTACACTGTACGCAAGTGCGATAGGGGGACTCCGAGTGTGTGGGCATAGAGCTCACACTTTTGTAGACCGTAAGGTGGTCTACGAATAAGAGCTGGGCAAGACCGGTGCCAGCCGCCGCGGTAATACCGGCAGCTCGAGTGATGACCGATTTTATTGGGCCTAAAGCGTCCGTAGCTGGCCAGTCAAGTCCGTTGGGAAATCCACCTGCTCAACAGGTGGGCGTCCAGCGGAAACTGATTGGCTTGGGACCGGAAGATCCAAGGGGTACGTCCGGGGTAGGAGTGAAATCCTGTAATCCTGGACGGACCGCCGATGGCGAAAGCACCTTGGAAGGACGGATCCGACAGTGAGGGACGAAAGCTAGGGTCTCGAACCGGATTAGATACCCGGGTAGTCCTAGCTGTAAACGATGTCCGCTAGGTGTGGCACAGGCTACGAGCCTGTGCTGTGCCGTAGGGAAGCCGAGAAGCGGACCGCCTGGGAAGTACGTCTGCAAGGATGAAACTTAAAGGAATTGGCGGGGGAGCACTACAACCGGAGGAGCCTGCGGTTTAATTGGACTCAACGCCGGACATCTCACCGGCTCCGACAGTAGTAATGACAGTCAGGTTGACGACCTTACCCGACGCTACTGAGAGGAGGTGCATGGCCGCCGTCAGCTCGTACCGTGAGGCGTCCTGTTAAGTCAGGCAACGAGCGAGACCCGCACGTCTAATTGCCAGCAACACCGATTGGTGGTTGGGTACATTAGGCGGACTGCCGCTGCTAAAGCGGAGGAAGGAACGGGCAACGGTAGGTCAGCATGCCCCGAATGAGCCGGGCTACACGCGGGCTACAATGGCCGAGACAATGGGTTGCAACACCGAGAGGTGACGCTAATCTCCTAAACTCGGTCGTAGTTCGGATTGAGGGCTGAAACTCGCCCTCATGAAGCTGGATTCGGTAGTAATCGCGTGTCAAGAGCGCGCGGTGAATACGTCCCTGCTCCTTGCACACACCGCCCGTCAAAGCACCCGAGTGGGGTCCGGATGAGGCCGCCGTTTCGGCGGTCGAATCTGGGCTCCGCAAGGGGGCTTAAGTCGTAACAAGGTAGCCGTAGGGGAATCTGCGGCTGGATCACCTCCTAACGCACGGGATCGAGCCTTCTGGGCTCGACCCACATTTGTTGCGAGGACAGGCGTCGCGCCAGCCGGACACTTTAGACCATCGAGGCTAACGAACCCCCCGTATGAGGGGGTGGGCCCATAGCTCAGTGGTAGAGTGCCTCCTTTGCAAGGAGGATGCCCTGGGTTCGAATCCCAGTGGGTCCATGTGTTCAATCAGTGGTTCCGGATCGTGCCCCTTAAGTGTGGGGCGCCGGAATGATTGATTGAGTTCGACTGATGCACCATCCCGTGAGAGCGCGGATGGGAAGGGTCGATGTACGCTCCCGGATCACCTCCGGGACGTGCGATGAAGACTGTGTGTACGTGTAATCCAGGCGCTCACTGGACTCGCTTGCAGTGTAGTGCGAGTCTTATTGAACGTCACAACATTGACAACAACGTGGCTACTGTGCCGCCTGGTGGATGGCTCGGCTCGAGTGCCGACGACGGACGTGCCAAGCTGCGATAAGCCTGAGGGAGCCGCACGGAGGCGTAGAACTCAGGATTTCCGAATGGGAATCCCTTTTACAATTGCTTTGCGCAATGGGGAACGACCGGAATTGAAACATCTTAGTACGGTCAGGAAGAGAAATCGAATGAGACGCCGTTAGTAACCGCGAGTGAACGCGGCTCAGTCCAAACCGAAGCCCCCTTGGGGCAATGTGGTGTTCGGACTGACTTTCATCGAATGAAGGATCGTGTGAAGTCTCCTGAAACGGAGTGCGATACAGGGTGACAGCCCCGTAATCCGATCTAGTAGTTCGTGCGTCAGTTCCAGAGTAGCGGGGACCGGAAATTCCTCGTGAATTTAGCAGGCATCGACTGCTAAGACTAAGTACTCCTCGAGACCGATAGTGAACAAGTAGCGTGAGCGAACGCTGAAAAGTATCCCGAGAAGGGAGCTGAAATAGAGCCTGAAATCAGGTGGCGATGGAGCGACTGGGCATAAAAGGCCCTTTCGAGAACGACCGAGGTGCAAGCCTTTGGTAGGATCGAGAGGGAGCCGATGTCCGGTCGTACGTTTTGAAAAACGAACCAGGGAGTGTGCCTGTTTGGCGAGTCTAACCCGAGTATCGGGGAAGGCATAGGGAAACCGACATGGTCGCAGCATTGCGAGGACCGCCGTCTTCAAGGGCGGGGAGTCAAACGGGCACGACCCGAAACCGAGTGATCTACGCGTGGGCAAGGTGAAGCACGGCGAAAGCCGTGTGGAGGCCTGTTAGGGGTGGTGTCTTACAATACCCTCCCGTGACCTACGTGTAGGGGTGAAAGGCCCATCGAACTCGGCAACAGCTGGTTCCGACCGAAACATGTCGAAGCATGACCTTCACCGAGGTAGTTCATGGGGTAGAGCGACCGATTGGGGAGTCCGCCTCCGAGAGGAGTCGGCCCCCCTGTCGAACTCCGAACCTATGAACGCTGTGGACGTGAGGAATCCGGTGTGCGGGGTAAGCCTGTGCACCGTGAGGGAGACAACCCAGAGTTAGGTTAAGGTCCCCAAGTACGAGCTAAGTGCGATTGAAGGTTGTCTCGAGCCCTAAACAGCCGGGAGGTGAGCTTAGAAGCAGCTACCCTCTAAGAAAAGCGTAACAGCTTACCGGCCGAGGTTCGAGGCGCCCAAAATGATCGGGGCTCAAGCTCGTCACCGAGACCTGACAGCACCCGTGAAAGGGTGATCTTGTAGGTCGGCGTTCTGCTCGGGTGGAAGCACGGACGAGAGTTCGTGTGGACCGTGCAGGAACGAAAATCCTGGTCATAGTAGCAGCGTTAGTCGGGTGAGAACCTCGACGACCGAAAGAGCAAGGGTTCCTCGGCAATGCTGATCAGCCGAGGGTTAGTCGGTCCTAAGTCACATCGTAATTCGAGTGTGACAAAAGGGAAACTGGTTAATATTCCAGTACTGTCGTACGTTGAAAGTTGACGCCTTGGGGTAGGTCGAGCCGGACAATCGTCCGGTCGAACCATCGAAATCCGTGGAAGCCGTAATGGCAGGAAGCGGACGAATGGTGGGATAGCGATAGTCGATCCAACCCGGGGCCCGTGAAAAGACGAGTACGACATCCGTACCGAGATCCGACACAGGTGCTCTGGCAGCGAAAGCCAAGGTCTGTCGGGATCAACCGACGTCAGGGAATTCGGCAAATTAGTCCCGTAAGTTCGCGATAAGGGATGCCTGCCCAGTGATTGGGCAGGTCGCAGTATCATGGAAGCTCCGACTGTCTAATAACAACATAGGTGACCGCAAATCCGCAAGGACTCGTACGGTCACTGAATCCTGCCCAGTGCGGGTATCTGAACACCTAGTACAATAGGACGAAGGACCCGTTAACGGCGGGGGTAACTATGACCCTCTTAAGGTAGCGTAGTACCTTGCCGCTTCAGTAGCGGCTTGCATGAATGGATCAACGAGAGCTTCACTGTCCCGACGTTGGGCCCGGTGAACTGTACGTTCCAGTGCGGAGTCTGGAGACCCCCAAGGGGAAGCGAAGACCCTATAGAGCTTTACTGCAGGCTGTCGCTGGGACACGGTCGCTGATGTGCAGCATAGGTAGGAGGCGTTACACAGGTACCCGCGCTAGCGGGCCACCGAGCCATCAGTGAAATACTACCCGTCAGTGACTGTGACCCTCACTCCGGGAGGAGGACACCGGTAGCCGGGCAGTTTGACTGGGGCGGTACGCGCTCGAAAAGATATCGAGCGCGCCCTACGTCCATCTCATCCGAGTCGGAGACTCGGAGAAGAGTGCAAGAGCATAAGATGGGCTGACAGTGTCCTACACAACGAGGGACGCTGACGCGAAAGCGTGGTCTAGCGAACCTATGAGCCTGCTTGATGCGGGCCATAGATGACAGAAAAGCTACCTTAGGGATAACAGAGTCGTCACTCGCAAGAGCACATATCGACCGAGTGGCTTGCTACCTCGATGTCGGTTCCCTCCATCCTGCCCGTGCAGAAGCGGGCAAGGGTGAGGTTGTTCGCCTATTAAAGGAGGTCGTGAGCTGGGTTTAGACCGTCGTGAGACAGGTCGGCTGCTATCTATTGGGGGTGTTATGGTGCTTGACAGGAACGTTCGTATAGTACGAGAGGAACTACGAACGGTTGCCACTGGTGTACCGGTTGTCCGAGAGGGCATGTGCCGGGCAGCTACGCAGCACGGGGTAAGAGCTGAACGCATCTAAGCTCGAAACCCACCTGGAAAAGAAGCACCGTGGAGATCACTCGTAGAAGACGAGTTAGATAGACTCGGGATGTACGCGTCGAGGCAACGAGACGTTGAGTCCGCGAGCACTAATCGATCGAGCCACACATTCATAGACTTGGACTATCTGCACGCGAGTCCAGGCGTTAACTGGATTACACATTACACACACAGTCGAGAGGAGTCTCGATACCGATATTGGTATTACTACGGTTCGATTCCGTAGATCGGCATTGAGGCGGCCAGAGCGGTGGGGGTACACCCGTACCCATCCCGAACACGGAAGTTAAGCCCACCTGCGTATCAGGTAGTACTGGAGTGCGCGAGCCTCTGGGAACACTGATTCGCCGCCTCGCCATTCATTAGTCGGGGTTGGATTCAACCCCA
>NZ_BMPF01000014.1 GCF_014647455.2 Halarchaeum grantii
TGAGGAAGTCCAGTCTGTGCACGACAAGGACTCCTCACCTCGGATTATGCGTCGGCTCACTACACTGTTTCCCTCTGAGTTCCTCGAAGAGCACGCCGAGGAACTCGGCGTGGTCGAACGAGACCGCAAGCTCCAGATCCCTGCCTTCGTTTGGGCGTTCGTGTTCGGCTTCGCCGCAGGCGAAAGCCGAACACTCGCCGGGTTTAGACGCTGTTACAACTCTACTGCCGATGAGACGATTTCGCCGGGTGGATTCTATCAGCGGTTGACACCGACGCTTGCGGAGTACCTCCGCGACCTCGTCGAGCGCGGCCTCGACGAGGTCGCTGTTCCTAACGCTGTTGACGCTGATATCGACCGATTTAGAGACGTGATGATCGCTGATGGAACGGTGTTGCGGTTACACGAATTTCTCTCAGATCAGTTCGAAGCCCGCCACGAGGAGCAGGCTGGAGCGAAGCTCCACCTGCTCCACAATGCCACAGAGCAGACGATTGAACAGCTCGATACTGCTAACGAGAAAACGCACGACAGCACCTTGTTCAAAACAGGGCCGTGGCTTGAGAATCGCCTCATGCTGTTCGATCTCGCCTACTTCAAGTACCGCCGGTTTGCGCTGATCGACGAAAACAACGGCTACTTCGTGAGTCGGCTGAAGCAGAACGCGAATCCGCTGATTACCGGGGAGCTACGGGAATGGCGCGGCCGCGCCATTCCCTTAGAGGGCAAGCAGCTCCGAGCTGTTCTCGATGATCTTGACCGGAAATACATCGATGTGGAGGTCGAAGTCGAATTCAAACGGGGGCCGTACAATGGGACACAGTCGCTGGATACGAAGCGGTTTCGCGTCGTCGGCGTCCGCGACGAGGACGCCGACGACTACCACCTGTACATGACGAATTTAGCTAGGGAGGAGTTCTTTCCGGCTGATTTAGCGGAGATCTACCGCTGTCGGTGGGAAGTTGAGTTGCTGTTCCGGGAGCTGAAGACGCAGTACGAATTGGACGAGTTCGACACGAGTGACGAACACGTGGTGAGGATCTTATTGTACGCAGCGTTGCTGTCGCTGCTTGTAAGCCGTGATCTGTTGGATCTAGTCACTGAGCAGGCGGATGATGAGCTTGTGTTTCCGACAGAGCGCTGGGCGGCGACCTTCCGGTCGCACGCCCAGCTCATTCTCCACGAACTCGGTGAGTTCCTCGGCTACTCACCACCGCCGCTGCTCGGCCGGCTGATCGAAGACGCTCAAAAGATCCACAAGCAACG
>NZ_BMPF01000017.1 GCF_014647455.2 Halarchaeum grantii
ATCGACGTGGCTGAAACTATTGCTAAACGAGGAAGTACGTCGTTTTATTTCTCGAAAGACACGTTCGACGGCGTTCCGATTTCCGTGACGAACGGTTTGAAATCGGAGTCCTGCTCGATGCAGTGCAGCCGCTAGATGCTGAGCGTGATCGACGAGAAACACGGCGTCTTTGACGTCGTGTTTCTCACGAAGCTCCCGCAGAAATTGCTGCGTTAATGCCGTCGTAGCCGTCGTAAACAGCCGTATATGAAGGAATCTGTTTGTATTAGGATCGACAGCAGCGTACAGCCAGAATTGCTGACCATTGATTCGGATCACCGTTTCGTCGAGCGCAATGTGATCCGGACTTGCGTCGCTGGCGGGCTGTAGATCGGCCTTCTGTACCCAATCGTGAACAGCCTTCCGCGAACGTTCGACACCGAACCTCTCAATTATAGAGATGGTATTCGAAAGCGAAAGTCCAGACAGGTGGAGTCGAATACCGAGCTCCATCAGCTCGCGCGGTGTCCGCTCTCTCTCCACAAAATCCAAGTCGATCCAGTCGCTACGACCGTTGAGGCG
>NZ_BMPF01000019.1 GCF_014647455.2 Halarchaeum grantii
CCAAGTTTGGCCTCACGGTCTAAAAGTTATGGAGTCATAAAGTTTTAACCAAAAAAAAAAAGGTTAAAAAAAAAAGAGGGATGCAACACGAGGACTTCCCGGGAGGTCACCCATCCTAGTACTACTCTCGCCCAAGCACGCTTAACTGCGGAGTTCTGATGGGATCCGGTGCATTAGTGCTGGTATGATCGCATCCGTTAGTATATGCAATGCAATCGTATATATTCTTTTTTGAAGACTTGATGAACCATTCGCCGTGGGTCCCACCCGCTATGTAGGGATACCCCATCTAGTCTTAACGAGCTTTGATGCATGAAAAAATTCGAAAACAATGCTTGAACAAGTAATTTTGGGTCCGTAATATAGCCCAAATCACGAAAATGCCCGAAAAAGTACTTAAAGGTCAAAATTTGGGGTCGACAAAAAGTCAATGGAAAAGTTCCATTGTCCTGCTTCTTTCGTCGGAGGGCTCTCTTTGGGCTTTCCGAAAAGGTATCACATG